>QHOI01000028.1 GCA_003218705.1 Verrucomicrobiota bacterium
CGTTGCAACTATTGCATGCCGCGCGAGCTCCAGGAATGGCTGCCGCGTGAGGAGGTTCTCAGTTACGAAGAAACGTTGCGTCTTATCCGGGTCGCTTCCGAGTTGGGCGTAACAAAAGTGCGCGTCACCGGCGGCGAACCGCTCACTCGCCGCAATGTCGTCGATTTCGTTCGGGAAATTCCAAAAATCTCCGCAATCGCCAGCCTAGGGATTTCAACGAATGGGACCTTGCTCGCGCGTGAAATTGCGCCGGGACAAACAATGGCGGCAGCACTGCGCAGCGCAGGCGCGCAATCGATCAACATCTCGCTCGACACGTTAGATCGACATCTTTACTCCCAGATTACCGGCCGTGATTTCCACGCGCAGGTTTTGGAAGGAATTGACGCGGCCATCGCGGCCGGATTCGACCAAATCAAACTGAACACGGTTCTGATGCGCGGTCGTAACGACGACCAATTGGTTCCGCTGATTGAATTCGCGGCCGCCCGCAATCTGATCCTTCGCTTCATCGAAATGATGCCGGTCAGCACCACCGAGGTGTTGAGCGACGAAAATTTCCTTCCGATCGCCGAAGCAAAGCGGACGATCGAGAAACGCTTCGGCGATTTGATTCCCGAGACCTCATTCCGAACAAATGGCCCGGCCACCTATTACCAAATCCCCGGTCGCGAACAACGGATCGGATTCATCGGGGCGATGACGAACCTTCACTTCTGCGAAAGCTGCAACAAGCTTCGTCTCACGTGCGACGGCAAATTGCGGCCGTGCCTTGGCAGTTATCTCGAGTTCGACATCATGAAACCACTGCGCGCGGGCGCGAGCGATGAAGAGTTGCGCCGGTTTTTCATCGATGTGGTCGACCGCAAGCCGGAGCAGCACGATTTCCGGAATAATTATCAGCCGGACCGCAAGATGATTGCCATCGGCGGCTGAGCGATGGACCGACTGTCTCACATCGACGGCGACGGCCGCGCCCAAATGGTTGATGTCTCAGCGAAACCGATGAGCACTCGTGCCGCCATCGCGAAAGGAAAGATCAAGCTCCAGCGCAAGACGCTCGACCTGATCTCAAAAGATCGGATCGCAAAAGGAAACGTTTTCGCGACTGCGCGCCTCGCGGGAATTCAAGCGGCGAAACAGACTGCAAACCTCATTCCGCTTTGCCACACGCTGCCGTTGAGCGATGTGAAGATCGACATCGTTGGTGCGCGCGACGGCGCCGAGGTCACGTGCACCGCGCGCACGGTTGCCCAAACCGGCGTCGAGATGGAAGCGCTCACCGGCGTCTCCATCGCGTTGCTCACCATTTACGATATGTGCAAAGCTGTCGATAAGAAGATGCAGATCGCGGACGTCCGATTAATTAGGAAAACAAAAGTTTAATGCAGATCGTTGTCGGGCTTATCACCATTTCGGATCGGGCTAGCGCAGGCGATTACAAAGACCTTGGTGGACCCGCGCTCAAGGAAGTTGCGCAAAAGAACGGCTGGCAGGTCTTGTCTGAAGCGGTGATCCCGGATGACGCCGCCCGAATTCAGGAAACGATCCGTTCGTTTTCGAAACAGGGTTGCGGGTTGATTCTGACCACTGGCGGCACCGGAATTGGACCGCGCGATGTTACGCCCGAAGCGATTCGCGCAGTCATGCGCGTGGAACTGCCGGGTTTTGGCGAAGTAATGCGCGCCGAATCGATGAAGATCACGCCGAACGCGATTCTTTCGCGCAATCTCGCCGCAGTGGTTGACGATTCACTCGTGATCGCGCTTCCGGGCAAACCGAGCGGCGCCGTGGAATGTCTCGGGTTTGTCGCCGACGCAATTCCGCACGGCGTCGCGGTCGCGCAACGCCAGCCGACGTCGTGTTGAGGTGGAACGCGTTCTCCGAACGCGTTGATAAACGTATGCGGCTCCGCCGCCATTGTTAGCATCGTCTTGAGGACAAACCGATCCACCCGGATCGATTTTTCACTCAGGGAAAATCAGCAGCTGCATCAACTGTTTTCCATGTTCGGTGAGATGCGCATGAGTCGTCGACCCGGTAGCGATGCCATCCGTTAGGTAAGACGCATTAAGCGAGTTTGGTTTCACATAAACAATCTCCGGCTGTTTCACCTTCAGCTCGCTCGGCTCGATTTTGAGCGGCAACCCACTTCGCGCAAAGCTAACGGTCCAGGATCGCGCCTCCGCTGTTCCGCTTACCAGCCAGGGATAAAGTTTTGGAAGTTCGAAGTGACGGGAATTCGGCAGCGCTACTTTATAAAACATTTCTTCTTCGGCGAGAAATTGCGGAATCGTGAGCGACGGATTTTCGCGCAACTTTAAGTAGAGCCGCGCAATATTAAGCCCGACCAGATTGATCCCGTTGTAAATGCCGTGGTGGTTCGGATCGTTTTCGCAGAGGAACGAATTGTACCATTCCTGGAAGTTGTGGTTGAGCATCAGGTTCAACTCCAAGTGCAAATGCGCGCGCGCGCGATTGATTCCCGCTCCGGTGTAACCCATCACC
Organism: Verrucomicrobiota bacterium; assembly: GCA_003218705.1. GTDB lineage: Bacteria > Verrucomicrobiota > Verrucomicrobiia > Chthoniobacterales > UBA10450 > AV40. Next base: position 2,509 of record QHOI01000028.1, read on the forward strand.
GCGATCTGCTGGCCGCGATGCACCGCGTCTCCGGTTCGGACGTCAATTTTACTGAGATGCCCGTAGAGACTGAAATAAGGCGAGGCGTCCCATCGATGTTCGATCACAATGTACTTCCCGTAGTTTGAATAACCGGGAACCGAATTCGTGTAGACCACTTTGCCGTCGGCGATCGCGCGCACTTCGTCCAACGGTTCGCCGCGCTCGTCGCGATGCAGACAACGAATGTCGATGCCTTCATGAAAGCGGGTGTAAACAACGCCGGCGCGTGTCTGCTCCGGATCGCGCACGAAACCGTATTGGCCGCCTTCCCACGGCGTCGATTTTTCACCGCGGTAATCGCGCTCGACATATTGATAGAAGTCCGGCCCGCCACCGTGAAAAATCGCGTCATTGTCGGTGGGCAATGCAAGATCGACAGTCGCCGTTTCTGTTTGCGCCACAGCCATCACTTGAAACGAGCAGACCACGATCATGATTACTAACAATGAACGCATCAGAATTAGCGTTTTCGGCGTTGTCCAATCAGCCGCCAGTCCTTTTTCATCAACTCGATGTCGGCTTTGGTCAGTCCGGACGCGATATAAATCCGCCCGTCGGAAACGCGGCGGTCGATCTGCAATTCCGTGATCGAGCGGCCATTGATCAGGACAAAAAGCAAACTGCCACGTCGCTCGATGCTGAGCGCGTCGAGCGCGAGACGGCCGTGTTCATCCAGTTCAAAAAGCGCGCCGTAATTTCCATCGCCAGCCGAGTATGGATAAAACGCGACCACGTCGCGTTCGGATAAGCGCGGCATGCGCTCGATCGCGACCTGTTTTCCGGAAAATATTGCCCGAACGGAGCTGGAAAAGACGGGGGTATCGTTTGGGTTCGCTTCCGCGTGGACGCGAAATATAGAATGTTGCTCTTTACCCGCGACGGAAACGGCGAAAAGTGCCAGAATCAGACTCGCGAAAATGGATTTCATGATCGATTGATAACGCTACCTTTTCGTGTTTAACCCGTCGATGATTCGTCTCGCCATCATTTTTTCGATCCTGCTCGCCTTGGCCGCTGGTCTGCCGGCGCAGGAAACCGCGCCGGAAACAAGACCGGTAGCGACGACTCCGGTTCCGACACCGACACCGATTACAACGACAACTCTGAAGAAGCGAGGCCTCTTCGGCCGCATCCTGCATCCGTTTTCCTCGTCCGAAGTGTTGCCCAAATACAACGATCGCAAACTACGCGGATTGATTCTCGACCTTCAGGTCTCACCCCAGCCAGTGCGGCTCTCGGAGGTTCGACAAATGGAAGTCAAAGTGACCGTGACCAACATGGGCAACCGCATGATCCCACTCGATTTCCCGACTGATCAGCGCATCGAGATTCAATTGCTCAATGCCGCCGACGCCGTCCTGACCAAATGGTCTGAGAACCACGCAATTAAGGACAAGCCCGGGACCATTCTCATCAATCCGGGGGAGCACGTCGAATACAAGGAAAACATCGCGACCCGCGATCTGACACCAGGCCGAGTCTTTACCGCCGACGTTTTTTTTCCGAAATATCCCGAGCTTCACGTCCGGCAGAAATTCCTGACCGAGCCGTAGGTGGAAAAGGTGGATCGAGCAACCCCTTGTCCGCCGACGGACGGACTCGTCCCGTGGCGAGCTCGATGTTATAAATGTCGGCGAAGCCGAGTAGCCTTAGCATCGCCCGCGGAGCGGCCGATCCACCATGAAACTTTTCAGCGATTATCATTCCCATCCGCAAGGACATCGCGTTCTACCGTATTCACGAGAACTCTTGCAGCCGTGGATCGACAGCGCGCGCGGGCGCGGTTTGAACGATATTGCGTTTACCGATCACGATCGTTTCCTGGCCGGAATCGATTTCGATGAAATCGATAAATTGCGCGCCGCGAATCCCGATCTGAAAATCCGTGCCGGCATCGAGCTCGATAACGATCCGCAAACTTCGGGTGCCGGACGAAAATGGGTCGAAAAGAATTGGGACAAACTCGATTTCGTGCTCGGCTCGGTTCATTACCTCGATGACCCGACCCAAATGTTCGATAGCTTGCCCGACGGCGCGGGACAGTTTGTCGGGCGGAGCATCGACGAGATTTATGAGGACTACTTTCATCGGGTGCGCGACATCGCAGCGACAGGTCTGGTCGATTGCTTATCGCATCTTGATCTAATCAAGATTCACGGACACCGGCCTTGCGGCGACGTTCGATCGATCATCAACGAGACTCTCGATTTCATTCGCTCGCGCGATCTCGCGATCGAACTTTCCACCGCCGGCTGGCGCAAACCTGTTGATGAGCTTTATCCGAGCGATCGCATCATCAAGCTCGCGATCGAAAAAGGGATTTCGTTTACAACTGCGTCCGACGCGCATTCACATGTGCAGCTCGCCGAAAATTTCGACCGGCTGGCCGGGAAGATGGCGATCTTGGGATTGCGCGAAGTTTGTGTTTACGACAAGCATAAGCGTGAGGTGCGAAAGCCGTAGCGCCGGGGCACGTCTTCTTCCTCTCCCTTGCTCGGCAGAGGAACGCTTGTCACGCCGGAGCCTTGCGAAGGCGGAAGGTGAGGGGAGCAATGAGAGGTTCCAGCCTGCAAATGTTTGTCATTCCCGAGCGGAGCCGAGGAATCTCTAAATGTTTCTGACTGATATCGAGAAACTGAAATAATAAGAGATATCTCGGTCCGAGCCGGACTGGCATATCGCTCAACATGACAGAAATCGGAGATCGTTGGTATTCGCGTCCCGGGATTTGGTTTTGGATCGTTATCGCGCTGGGCGCTGCACTTCGTTTTTATCTCGTAGTTTTCACTGACGGGACCCAGGACGTCGCCATTTGGGAACGCCACGCCCGTGATGTTCGTGACCATGGCTTGATCGGTTATTACCACGGCGATCCTTCGGCGAATCATCCGCCGTTCATTAGCGACGTCGAGTCGTGGTTGTTCACTGCTTCCGACACGACGGGCGTCCCGTTTCGAATTTTCCTGCGCGCGCCGTTCGCAATGCTGGACGCGGTGACGACTTTTCTCTTGCTCTTATCGCTGGGCGTAAGCCAATGGCGCTTTCTTACCGCTGCGGTTTACTGGTTGAACCCGTTGTCAATCATTTTCTCTGCCTATCATGGCAACACCGATTCTGCCGTTGCTTTCTTTTTGCTGCTCTGCGTCTGGCTATTGTCGAAGGACAAATTGCTCGCGGCGGCGATTGCCCTCGGAGTGAGTTTGTGGATCAAACTCCCGACGGTGCTGGCGATTCCAGCGCTGTTCTTTTTCATTTCTAATTGGCGTCGGCGATTTTTATTTTTAGCCGTCGCCGCAGTCGCCGCGCTCGCGACTTACGTTCCGGCGTTGATTCAGGATCCGGCCATCGTTTGGCAAAACGTTTTCGGTTACCGCGCGCAAATTTTGCACACCACCGCTGGCGTCCCGGCGTGGGGACCTCGCCTGCTTTTATTTTCGATCATCGCCGCACCTCAAAACTGGCCGGAGACGTTCCACGCGCCGATCTTATTTCTTCTGGCGAATAGTTGGCTCATCGCCGTCGCGCTGGCGTTTTTCGTCGTTTGGCTGCGTCGATCTTCGCGAACCATTCCCGAACTTTGCGCCACGATTGCCGGCATTTACATCATCGTCCTCGCAGTGAGCGACGGCTTTTCTTTCCAATATTTTGCCTGGTCATTGCCGTTCTGGTTCTTTTTCCGGCGCTGGTTTTTCATTCCGGCAATCGTTCTCGTCAGTGGCTACATTTACTTTTTGTATGCCTCCCTCTGCGGCAATCCCTGGCTCTTCGGCACTTGGGATTTCAATGGCCACCCTTACTGGCCGTCGCTAGTCATCGTGTTTCGCAATGCCGCTTATCTGCTTATTTGCGTTGCCGCAGTCTGGTTCTTGAGCTCGACTACAGCCCAGGCATTCCGAGTCCGCCAGTGATCTTTTTCATTTCCGATTGAGCGAGTGCTTTGCCTTGCTCGATCGCCTGTTGCACGCCGCTCAAAACTGCTTCTTCCAGAAATTCGACGTCGCTTGGATCGACAATTGCCTGATCGATCTTGATCGAAAGAATTTCGCCGGCGCCGTTGGCAGTCACTTTTATTTTTCCGCCCGCTGCCGTTACTTCGACTGTTTTTTCCTCCAGCTCAGCCTGGGCCTTGGCCATTTGCGCCTGCATCTGCTGCGCCTGTTTCATCAATTTATTGAGATTCATCGTCGTGGATTCAGGATCTGATCTGGCCTTTAAACATCTGCAGCGCTTCGCGAATCAGCGGATCGTCCGCGTAATTCTCAGATGCACTCTCGCCCGCCGGTTGCACCTTTGATACGAGGTTGTCCCGGACGGTTAGTTTCAGCGTCCAGTCTTTGCCGCTGACTTCGCTCAACAGCGTTTCGATCAGTTTGCGGTTGGCCGCTGTGCCCAAAATACCCATCGGCGATTTTTGATCAGGCGAAAATCCGAGGACGAAATGGCGGCCTTCGCTCGGCAGAACATGCGCGACTGCGGCTGAATTCCGGACGAACGCCTTCTGGTTTGGGATTTTCGAAAAAGCGCGCCGCCAAATTTTTTCGACATCGACATCGCCGTTCGCTGATTCAGCGACGCGCGGCGCTTTTTGTTCGCCATTCTCAGCAGGGGATGCAGCCGACACGGCTGCCACTACGGAAGACTGCTTCGCGCTGCGCTCAGGCGCGGCGGCTAACGTTTTTTTTTCCGTAGACGTTTTCCCGTCGCGCAGCTCGCCCAGTCTTTCGATCACTTCATCAAGTGTGGCCTGGTTCAAACTTTGGATCGCTTTGATGATTGCCACTTCGAAATGCAGCTTCTTGTTCGGCGCCCATTTCATTCGCCCCTCGGCTTGGGCGAATTGGTCGATCAATTCCAACAACCGCTCGTTTTCGATCAATTCGGCCTGGGCCGCAAGCGCCTTCTGCGTTTCAGGATCGACATCTTCCTGGAGCGCATCCGGCTTGGCCTTAAACACGAGCAGATCGCGCAGATAGCTGATCAAATCCGACATCAGCCGCATCATGTCTTTGCCAGCTTCGCATTGCTGGTAAAGAACATCGAGCGCGGGTGCGGTCTCGCTGCGGAGAATTTTACCCACTAGATCGACGACGGTTTGCTCGCTGGTGAACCCGAAAACGTTGAGCACGTCGCTTTCGGCAATTTTTTCACCGCAAAACGCGACCAGCTGGTCGAGCATTGATTCGGCGTCCCGCAATCCGCCTTCCGCGCCGCGCGCGATTGCGTGCGCAGCCGCCGGTTCGAGCGTGATCTTTTCTTTTCCAGCGATAAACTGGAGATGATCGGCAATTAATTTTGCCGGAATCCGATGGAGATCGAAGCGTTGGCAACGGCTCACGATCGTCGGCAGAACTTTTTGCGGTTCAGTCGTCGCGAAAATGAATTTCACGTGGGGTGGCGGCTCCTCCAGCGTTTTCAAAAGCGCGTTGAACGCGGCCGCGGTGAGCATGTGCACTTCGTCGATGATATAAATTTTGTA
>QHOI01000029.1 GCA_003218705.1 Verrucomicrobiota bacterium
CGATTTTTGCGAGCTGCGCTTTCATTTTCTGGCGGGCCCGGAACGCGCGGACTTTAATCGCGGCCGTGCCCAAACCCGTGATCTTGTGAATTTCTTCGACGGAACGGCCTTGCAAGTAAAGCAAATCAATAACGAGGCGTTCGACCGGCTTGAGCAGCTGAAGCAAATGTTCGACCAGCTGGCGCGACGCCAATTGCCGGTCGGGCGCGAGTTCGTCGGACGAGCTGGCAAGGTTCTCCACGACGGCCTGCTCCTCTTCGCTCAGATCGGCATGGCGCAGCTCCGGACGCACTTTCTCGGCTTCGATCTGACTGAGGCAGGTGTTAACGGCAATGCGCGAGACCCAGTGCTCGAGCGGCACTTTACCGGAGAATTGGGAAAGCTTTTGAAAAACTTTGATGAAAATCATTTGGCAAAGATCCTCTTCACTAGTTCGTCGCGGTCGATGCGAGCGGACCATTTTCGCGACAAGCGGGTAGAGACGGCGAACCAATTCCCGAGCCGCTTCATCATCGTGCCGCAGGGCAGCCTGAACCAGCTCAGCAGGGTCGAGATCAGCCATGTCGCCGTCGAGATCGTATCCACACTACTGACAGAGACGGGCGTGGATGGGTTGCGGTTACAGATAAAAACACCAAATCCCAGGCTCCAAGCACCAGGGAAGCGGCAATTGGGGTATTGGAGCATGGAATTTCTTTGATCATGGGAGATTGGCTCTGGGATTTTCGAGGCGAGCGGGATCCTGCGCTACTTGGAAATAAAAATTGTAACCGCCCGGCGGGCCGAGCAGTCACGTCCTATGAAACAGTCTTAACCATAGAAATGAACACAAATATGAAACGAAACTTACTTACATTCGCTGCTGTCGGCGCGATCGCGCTTGGCGGTTACGCTTTCGCCCAAGGCCATGGCGGATTCGCCGGAGGCCACGGCGGCTGGCAAGGTCAGGGATTCGCGATGGGACATTTGACCAAGGCCTTGAACCTGACGGCCGAGCAACAGTCGAAGGTTCAACCGCTGATCGATCAGGCGCGGCCGCAGATCGTTGCCATTCATAAGGACGCGATGGATAAAACCCATGCGGTTATCGACAAAACGATGTCGCAGATCCGTCCGATCTTGACGTCGGACCAACAGAAGAAATTCGACGACCTGCAAAAAGCGCGGCAGGACATGCGCAACGCGATGCAAGAACTGCACAACGCGATGACTGAATAACTTCAGGGGTCATAAGGGAGGGAAAATGGCGGCGGCCGGAAACGGTCTGCCGCCATTTTTGCAGCGTCTGAATGCTCTGTAGCGGCCGCCGTCTCGGCGGCTTGGCCTGCGCGTAATTGCTGCTGAGGACAGCGGCCTCTACAGTTCCACAAAAGCGCGTGAAATTGTTTCATTCACCTCGAATCGAACCCTTCCTCGCCAAGATCGACAACCGGCGGCTGCGCGAGATTCAGCGGCGGTATGCGGGCTCAAGCGATCGATACGCAAAGTATGCCGACGTCGAACACTGGCTGAAGATCAACCTTCCGCGAGTCCAAGAACTGAAATTGGATCGCTCACCGCCGAAACAGATTCTCGATCTTGGATGCGGCGCCGGTTTTTTTCTATTTCTCGCCAAACAGTTCGGTCACCAGTGCCTCGGCCTCGATGTGGGAGATTTCCTGCTTTCCAACGAGTTAATTGAGCTCTTTGGCTTGGAGCGCGTTACCGGGAGAATCAGAGCGTTTCAGCCGTTGCCGGATTTTGGGCGCAAGTTCGATTTGATCACGGCTTTTTCCGCTGCGTTCAATCGGAGCGAAGACGAATCCCGCGGCTGGAATCCAGAAGAATGGAATTTTTTTTTGGACGACGTGGATCGATATCTCAGGCTTGGTGGCCAAATCTTGCTCGAGATCAACTCCGGCAAAGAGAAACGCTACTTTCCGGCGGAAGTCCGGGACGTTTTATTGAAGCGCGGTGCGCGCGTTGACGGCGAGCGCGTTTACTTCAGGTCGTAGCCGCGCCGCTTATTTCTGTCATTCCGACCGAAGTGGAGGAATCTCTAGATGTTTCTGTGGTTTAACTGATCCGGAAATAATAAGAGATGTCTTCCCGCAACCGCGGGACTCGACATGACAAAGTGGCCAGGCGCTCGTTAGGAACGCTTCCGCAACGAAAAAAGGAAGAGCACGATCGCGAGCGCGGCCAAGACTGCCGCCACTACGAATCCGGCGGTCGAGAGTTCCATGCGATGATGGAAATTCATTTTCATCCGCGCGGCCAGGCCGAGCAGGAAGAAAAGCAGCGCGGTATAAATCAAAATTACGCTGATCCCCTTTTCGTCATCGGCTTTCATCAACAACCTATTCGCAATTGAATCCGCGATTTGGCGGCAAAATTCAAGCTCGCTTATTTTCCTGACCGGCTGGCCACCACGGTTTTCAGATCGCTGATGCTACCGTCGGTGAAAATGATCAGGTTGCCATGGCCAGAACAAGGCACATCAAGCAGCCGAGAAGCAACTTCATCGTGCTGACTTTAAGAAGTAGCCGTTTCCGGCGCCAATCCGAAATTAGCAGGAGCATTCGTTTCAATGCTCAAATCGAACAACGACTGACGATAGCGCGCGCAGTTGTTCGAGTTTCATCGCAACGTCGCGACCGTAATTCGAAAATTTCGAAAATCGAAATCCGAAAGTTAGTTTGTCTTAGTCGTGAGTTTCTCCGGCGCCGTCACCCATTTGCCGCCGGGCGAAGTGAGGATCGGCAATTCTTCCATCATGAACTGCGTTTTGCCGAGGGCACCGATCATCTTGGTGCCGGTGGCGCGATACCACCATCCGCTCATCTCCTCGCCGGTGTGGCAACCCCAGCTTTGGATGTAGGCGTTGCGCGCGAAGATCCAGCCGTTGATTTGGCGCAGCTGCGACTCGTGCAGGAACGATTTGGAGGCGCTGTCCACGTTGCTGCTGTAATCGAACATGAAGCAGGCCCGGTTCGAGTGGCCGAAATATTCAAAGCCCGCCACTTTCTGGCGTTTGCGATCCATTCCCTTGTTTAAATAATTGATGACGTCGTCGCCATTCCGGAACCAAACCAGATTGAGATTGAATTTGTCGCGCACGGATTCGATGAAAGCGATCAGGTCCTGGTGTTCCTGCGGTGCGCGATCGAGATAACCTTGCTTGTAAATCAGCCAGGTGATGGGCGCATTTGGCCCGAGACCATCACGCAGTTGTTCCGTTCGCAATCGCGCAGCCCGGACAAAATTGGCCCACCAATGATCGTGCGGTTGGGCTTTATATTGCTCCCATTCCTTTAATGAAGGCCCGCCGACGACGATAATCCATTCGCCTTTGGGGACGTTGTCGCCCGCTTTGGCTCCCTGGGCCAGGATCGAGAGCGACGCAATGAGGAGGAAGCGTTTCATCGAATTCGAGGGGAAGCAGTATTTATGCAGGAAACGAAAATCTGCAACTCTCGCGCTCACTCCGCCTCGTCCCGAACCAAATCCTCCCAGGTCTGCCTTTTTCTGATCAATGCGAGCTGACCGCCCCGCACCAGCGCTTCCGCGGGCAGCGGGCGCGAATTATAATTCGACGCCATCACGAATCCGTACGCGCCTGCACTCATGATCGCGAGCAGATCACCTTCGTGAACTTCGGGCATCTCGCGGTCGAGCGCAAAAAAATCGCCCGATTCACAAACCGGCCCCACGATGTCGACCTTCTCCATTCCACCCTCACCTGCCGCTTCGCGACTTCCTCTCCCTAGCCAGGGAGAGGATGGAGGTGAGGGTCGAATCTTCTCTTCCACCGGGACGATCTCGTGATAACTGCGATAAAGCGACGGCCGGATCAGGTCGTTCATTCCGGCATCGACGATTACGAACTTTTTGACGCTGGATTCCTTGATGTAACGGACGCGCGTGAGCAAGATACCAGCGTTGCCGACAAGGAAGCGACCCGGTTCGACCAAAATGCGAACATCGAGGTCGCGCACCGGCGGTACAATCGCGTCAGCGTAATCGCGGACACTGAAAGCGGACGATTCGCCGCTGTGATCGTGCCACCACTTACCTGATCCGCTTTCCAAGGCGCGGCGGTAAATGATTCCCATCCCCCCGCCGATGCTGAAGAATTTGATTCCGTATCGCGACTTAAGTTGCCTAACGAGCGGAGCGACTTTCCCGATAGCGTCGGCGAAGGGCGCCGATTCGGTGATCTGCGAACCGATGTGCATCTGGACGCCAACGATGTCGATGTTCCGCATTTTTGCGGCGCGCTCATAGACTGCCGGGGCCTGACCGAGCGCGATGCCGAATTTGTTCTCATGCGATCCGGTCGCGATGTATTCGTGCGTGTGAGGATCGACATCGGGATTGACCCGCAGCGCGATCGGCGCGCGCAACTTCTTCGCGCCGGCGATTTTGTCGATGTATTCCAGCTCGGCTTCGCTCTCGACGTTAAAGCTATAAACGCCTTGGTCGATCGCATACTCGATTTCGTCGCGCGCTTTGCCGACACCGGCGAAGGTGCATTTTGTGGGATCGGCCCCGGCTTTGATTGCGCGGAAAAGTTCGCCGCCGGAAACAATATCGAATCCTGCGCCGGCTTCCGCGAGCAGTTTCAAAACTGCACGATTAGAATTCGCTTTGACCGCGTAGCAGACGAGATGATCGAACGGCGCGAGCGCGGCGTTGAGGCGATCGAAGTGATCGAGAATCGTGCCCGCGCTATAAATATAGAGAGGCGTGCCGAAGCTCTCCGCCGCCCGCGCAAGATCGATATCTTCGCAGTAGAGCTTCCCGTCGCGATACCGAAACGAATGCACGATCAATTGTAGCCGCTTCGCTCGGCGAAGCGAGAACACCACCAATAGGGCGGCGGCTACATTCGCTCGACCGCTTGGGAAATTCATCCAGTGATGAAAATCGAAGACCTCGGGACAGAGTAATCGCGCGGCTGGACAGTCTCGGGCGGTTGGATTACGAGTGCGCTACAGGCGAACATGGACGTGACCAGGCTTTACTTCCTCATCTTCGGAGCGCTCACGATTCTTGGCGGCGTTATCGGCTACGTGAAAGCCGGCAGTGTCCCATCTATCATCGCCGGAGCGATTACGGGGGTCTTGCTCCTCGTCGCCGGAGCGCTGCTGCCGGAACATCGCGCCGCCGGACTGGCCGCCGCTTTTATTGTTTCTCTTTTACTCGCGGCTCAATTCGTGCCGAAATTTATTCGCACCGGTAAAGTGATGCCCGCCGGCCTGATGTCGATCTTGAGTGTGATCGGTATCGTTGTCGCAGTTGTCGCGTGGTTGAAAAAGTAATCGCGTGGCAAAACTTCGTCTGAGTACGTTGCGAAGGGTGGTCCTCCTTCTGGCGGCAGCGATTTTCGCGGTGATTCTGTATCGCTGGATTTCGCAGGAGCGATTGCAGTACTTCGCGCCCCGGGAGACTCCGACGACAACTTCGCCAACGCCCGAGCCAACTCCAACGCGGCCGCCGCCTATCGCCGGGAAGCTCGACACCGGCCGTTTGTTCAACGGTATCACCCTTCATTCCAGCGTTGAAACAACGCCCGGCTCGGACGCATCGACCGAACGCGCCGATCCGGAGAGTTATGTCCTGGATTTGAAATTGAATGCGCGCGTTCCGACACCGAATCGAACACTTGAGGAGCTGGCAAAAATAACGCCGCGATTGCCGGAATTGTTGCCGGGTCTGGCCGCGATGGCTGGTCCCGAGTCGGTTTCGCCGCTTTTTACCGAGCTTTACAATACCAAGATCAGAATGCTTCGTGAAAATCTTGTCCGGCTGGACCTGCTTCTCTCGCGTCACAATTTTTTCGATTGCCAGACTGTCTTGCAATTGCAGAATCCGCAGAGCCATCGCAAGGCGCTGTTGTTGCAAGCCGACATGGATGTCGATGCGGACGGTTCTGATGGCGACCGGATGCCGATTGGCACGGGGGCGCCGACCAACTTCAAACCGTTCACCAGTTTCAAGTGGGCAAAGAAAACGCCGGCACCCAATCCTTATCTTGTCGGAACCGAAGAAAGATTGAAACGCACGGAAGATGAATTTGCCGCCAGAACCACTGCACCGGAGCGCAAGCGCGACCTGCGGAATGCAATCACCCAATTGCGCGCGGAAGTCGCGACGCTCAAGAAATTCAGTTTCCTCATCGGCACGACCGATCCCTACATCGTCATTCCAGGTGCGTTCACGCATGGACACGACGCCGCTAAAACGGGCGATTACGCGCTCGTGATTTTTGGCGACGGAATTTATCCGGCAATTGTGGGCGACATTGGGCCTAACGATAAAGTGGGCGAAGCCTCGTTTCGGATTGCGAAACAAATTAATCCACAGGCGACGCCGTATAACCGTCCGGTGAGCGACCTGAAAGTGACGTATCTGATTTTTCCGGGAACAGCCGATCCGCAGTTTGGTCCGCCGGATTTGGAACGACTTTCGGCGCGCTGTCAGAAATTGGTTGACGAAATCGGCGGCTCGACGGTGCCGCTGCATCAGTGGGAAAACATTATTCCGCCGCCGCCGACTCCAACGCCGTCACCCACGCCAACCGTTTCGCCATCGCCGACCGCGACAACTTCTCCGGGGCCGAGCACTAGCGCGACGGCTTCACCTTCGGCGACGTTCGCATTTCCGATCTCGAGCCCGACCCCGCACAAGTAAACACGGCTGCGGCGCTCGCGAAGCGCGTTCTTCTAATGCAGTTGCATGCTGCATTCATGGGGGGTGAAGGACAATGAAGTCTGTCGCAAAACGCTGGTGGTTTTGGCTACTCATCGTCATCGCGGTGGCGTTCGTGATCGTGCACGCGTATCTCGCGCTCTGGGTACGGGATTACGTCAATCGCAAGCTCTCTGAGATTCCGGGCTACCGCGCGCATGTGGCCGCAGTCACGCTGCATCTCTGGCGCGGAGCGTATCAGATCCACAACATCGACATCAAAAAAACGAGCGGCAAAGTTCCGGTCCCCTTTTTTTCCGCGCCGCTGGTCGATCTTTCAGTGCAATGGCATGCGCTCATCTTCGAGCACGCCGCCGTTGGCAATATCGAGATTTACCGGGCCAAAATGAATTTGGTGAATGGCCCGACGCCGGACACGCGGCAGACTGAGGTGGACGCTCCGTGGGCGCAAAAAATCAAGCAACTCTACCCGCTCAAGATCAATCGCTTCGCCGTTCACAACGGCGAGCTCCATTATCGCGATTTCAGCAAGGAGCCGAGCGTCGATGTGATGGCGGATCGCCTCCAAATGGTGGCGGTGAATCTGACGAACAGCAAAAAGCTTTCGAAAAGTTTAATCGCTGACATTCGAATGGAAGGCCGGCCGTTGCGGGAAGGCAACGCGCGCGCCCAAATTTCGCTCGACCCGTACGCATCACGGCCGACCTTCGCAGTCAATTTGGAAGTGGCCGATGTGCCGCTGCCGAAATTGAACGATTTCGCCAAAGCCTACGGCGGCTTCACCTTTAAAGAGGGCACCTTCAAGATGGCGATGGAGGCGAACGCAAAAAACGGCGGCTATCAGGGATACGTCGAACCGGTATTCGATCACATGGTCATCTTCAATGAGCAGAGCATGCAAAACCCGGCGACATTTGTCTGGGAGGCGATCCTCGGAGCGCTCACACAAATTATTCGCAATTATCCGAAAGATCGCTTTGGCACCAAAGTACCATTTTCCGGCACGTTCGAGCATCCGACGCCCGATATTATCGCGACGATCTTCAATGCCTTTCGAAATGCGTTCGTCCAGGCGTTCGAAGGAAAATTAGAGAACTGGAAGAAAGTTCCGAAAGTCGAGCCGGAGAAAAAGCAGTAGTCTCGCTTGCGGGATTTAGGTGGCTGCCCCGCTTGGATTCGAACCGCGTAAAAAGCTTCGCTTCACGCGGTTTAGCCATGTCAAATTATCGACGTGTTTTATGTCTACGTTCTGCACTCTCTCGCAGATAACGGTTTTTACATCGGTTACTCAACGGATTTGAAAAAGCGATTAGCACAGCACAAACAAGGTGCAGCGATTGCAACTCGACATCGTGGACCGTGGAAACTGATCTATTACGAAGCCTATATTGAGCAGGCTGATGCGAAGG
>QHOI01000030.1 GCA_003218705.1 Verrucomicrobiota bacterium
GAAAATGGAACTGATTTCCGCGCTCATCCACGAACCGCGGGTTTTATTTTTAGACGAGCCGACCATCGGCTTGGATGTCGTTAGCCAAAAACGCGTCCGCGAGTTTCTGCGTATTTATAACGAAGAACATCGCATCGTGACGCTGCTCACGAGCCATTACATGCAGGACATCGAGGAACTTTGTCATCGCGTCCTGGTCATTGATCATGGCAAAATTTTCTTCGACGGTCCGCTCGACGAAATCATTGACCGCTTCTCCGGTCACAAAATTCTCAGCCTCACTTTCGACAAGCAGGTCACGCGGGATTTTTCCCGGTTCGGCGAAGTGATCGAGCAAACGCCGATGTCGGTGCAACTGAAGGTGCCGCGCGCGAAAGTGACCGAGACCTGTCGCGAACTCTTGCAAGCCTGTGATGTCAGCGACATCAACGTTCAGGAAGTGCCGGTCGAGGAAGTGATTCGGCAACTTTTCGGCGAGCGCCGCGTTCAGCACCCGGCGGCGACGCCCGCGGCCACCGTAAACGCGCGTTAAAATCAGGTCCGAATTAGCGCGCGTTTAAGCTCGTGGGTGTAAGCGGGGTTTAATTCGAAGGCGGTCACCGGCATTTCCGCAAGTTGAATCTGTTCAGAGTAAGGAATGCTCTCGACAAATCCGGCGGCCATAAGGCTGTTGAGCGTGTCGGTAACATCGTCCGACTCCATCCGCACGAAATCCTGGATTTCGGCGCCGAGCATCGATTCCGTGAACCCGATCGCCCGCACCACCGAGGCTTCCCGGCCGGTAAGTTTGACCTGACGCATACGATGAAAAAAATAGCAGCTTCCATACCGGTGTTTCTGTCCGCGAATGCGGTTTTATGCGCCCTCGTGATCGAACGTCAGGAGGACGCTTTTTTCCATCCCTTCGGCGAAGTTTGGATAGCGCGGCGTCCAGCCAATCGCTCGCAGTTTCGCGTTGCTGACGCGCTTGTCGCTGTCGCCGCGCTTCCGTTTCGATGCCGATCTTGCAATGGATCTTCCGGCCACCGGAACGCGCCGATCCAATTTTGTGGCCAGCCAGCGATAACATTCGCTCAGTAAAATCGGCTGGTTATCAACGACGTTATAGATTTCGCCGGCAGGCCTGGGTTGCTTTAACAAGAGTTGTATCGCAGTCGCGGCATCGTCGCGGTGGATCTGATTCAGAAAACGGTCATGTGACGGATCGATAATCGCGTCGCCGTGGAGAACGTTCTTAAGCAATGCCGAGCGGCCTGGGCCGTAGATGCCACCAAGTCGGACAACGTTTGCACCGCCGGCGCGAACGAAAACCTCGGCTTTCCGCAGAATTTTTCCGGTTTCATGCTTCGGCTTGGCCAGGCTTTCCTCGAAGACCCAGTCGCCGTCGTTCTGACCGTAGACACTCGTGCTGCTAGTAAAGAGAATCCGCGATGTACTAAATCGGTAGAGTAGATTTCGCGCCCCATCAAAATAAACGCGCCGGTAAAGATCGACATTTCCGCGCGTGCTGGCGCAGTGGATCACCGCATCGAAATCTCCTGTCTGTGCAAGAACCTGTTTTTCCTGCGAAATATCGACTGCGCGAACCGAATACGATTTCCCGGAAATTTTTGCGGCCGACTCAGCCGACTGCGTCCAGCCCTCAACTTCCCAACCATCGGCGACTAACAAACCTGCTACTGCCTGGCCAAGATAACCGCACCCGGCGATGAGCACGCGCGGCATGACGTCAATCTTAGGCCGCGCTCGCGGCGATCTGGATTTCGTCGAACATCTTCGGCTGGAGCGCGCGCACCTGATTCAAGCGGATCAACTCGAGCAACGCCAGGAACGTAACGACAATCTCAACCCGCGAGACGATCTGGCCAAACAGTTCTGAAAAACGGACCGGGGTACCGTTGCTCACTCGCTCCAGGATCTTTTCAATCTTGTCGGACACGCTGAAACGCTCACCAAATATTTCGTGTAAATCCTCCCGCGCCTCGACCCGTTTGATCACTTCCTGAAAGGCATGGATCAGCTGAAAAATCCCAACTTCGTGCAACGGTAATGGCGCATCCGACGGGGGGCTGCCGCCGTCGCGAGTGAAGAGTCGCTCCTGCTCGAGCGCGCGGTCGTGCAATTGCGCAGCCGCTTCCTTGAACTTTTTGTATTCGATCAGTTGGCGGATCAGGTCCCAGCGTGGGTCGTCCTCTTCGGCATCTTCCTCCGGCGGCTGTTGATCAAGTGGGAGCAGACTACGGCTCTTGAGATAAATCAGATTGGCCGCCATGACGACGAACTCGCCCGCGATGTCGATCTTCAATTCCTTGAAAGCCTGGAGATACTCGAGGTATTGTCGCGTGATTCGTTCGATCGAAATATCGTAAATATCGATCTCATCCCGTTTGATCAGGTAAAGCAAGAGATCGAGCGGTCCTTCAAAAACTTCGAGCTTAACCTTGTAGTCGGTCTCCATGTCTCAACGAATTGTAGATGGCACGCGCTCGAAGTAAATCGCGACGACCTGGCGGCGACGATGTCCGATCCTCGCCCGACGGTTATGTGACTTCGTGTCGATGAACCCAGACGCTGTTCACGACACCAAGCGCGAACATGATCATGAGCGCGAACGAGCCACTGTAGCTAATGAGCGGCAAGGGGACGCCGGTGATCGGCAAAATGGAAATCGTCATCCCGATGTTCTGGAAGATGTGGGTGAAAATGAGCGCCGTGATTCCGATCACAAGGAGTAAACCAAATTGGTCCCCGGCAACGAATGCAACGAAAAGGCAGGTCAAAAGTAGCAAGGCAAAGGCGCCGATGAGAAACACTCCGCCGACAAAGCCCCATTGCTCGCCGATTGCGGAAAAGATGTAGTCGTTGTGCACGGCGGTCGCCGGTAGAAAGCCGAGCTCGATCTGGGTATTCGCTGCTTTAAAGCCTTTGCCCGACCAACCACCGGAGCCGATGGCGATGAGCGATTGATTAATTGCCCAGGAAGAGCCCTGCTTATCGATTTCGGGATGGGCGAATGCGGTCAGCCGCGCCTGTTGATAAGGCTTGAGCACCAGGTTCGCCGTGATTGGAATCATGGCGAACAGAATTAAAAGAATGCAGATCAAGTAGCGCAACGGCATTCCGCCGACGAAGAGCAAGGCCAGCAGCACCGGCACCCAGATGATCACCTCGCCCAAGTCCGGTTGCATCAAGATCAAAAGGCAGGGCGCACCGGCAATAGCGCCGCAAACGAGCAGGCGCAACATCGGGTGCATAGTTTTGAACTGACTGAGAAATAGGGCGAGCACCATGATTCCGGCCACGACTGCGAGTTGGGCGGGCTGAAAATTAAGCGGCCCAAGATGGAGCCAGCTGCGCGCGCCGTAGACTTTTTGGCCGATGAACTTGGTCAGAACCAAAAAGATGATGCCGAGCGCGTACATCGGCAGCGCGCCCCATCGGATCCAGCGGTAATCAACCAGGCTCGCGAGCATGAAAGCGAAAAATCCGACCAAGACCCAGTTCGCCTGCTTGCGCCAAAAATCTGCCGCCACTGGATCCTCGCGCATGTAAGTCGCGCTGTAGATAGCAACTACGCCGAAGACCGCCAGCGCAAGCATGACGACGAGTAAGAGCCAGTTTAGCCCCAGCAACTTTCTTAGAAATGGCGTCATATCGATCTATTTCGGCGCGTCGTGAGCCAATTGCGACCGGTATTTTCGAGTATACGCAAACCGAAGAATTCGCAACCGCGTTTGCGGCGTTTAGCCCTTCGAAAATCGTGTGCCGAACAGGCAGCCCGTCGCCGGTCGTATCCTACCTCACTTTTCCCCAGGTGGTGCGTAAAGAACTGTAAATAAGAGACTTATGTATAAAACGTAGAAAAAAGAGGCCTTTCCTTGTCGGCCCGTTCGAACCCACCTACAATTAGATTCCTTCCAGTCGGGGTCCATTATGGCGAAGAAAACGAAACGCAAAATCGCGTATCGCATGCTGCCAATGCAGCGGCAATTAAACCTTCCGCACGAAGGCAAACATTTCGATCTGAGCGAGATGTTTAATCAATTGAATAAGCGTTACTTTCGCGGACGGCTTCGCAATTACAAAGTGGAATGGGGCCGTCGTCGAAAACATCGCCCGAAAGACCATTTTGTTTTTGGAACGATTCAGGAAGAAGACCGCGTGATTCGCATTCATCCGTTGCTGGATCAAGCTTTCGTGCCGCGGTGGTTTTTGAAATATGTCCTTTATCACGAAATGCTGCACTCCGTCGTTCCGGACAAACCTCTGCGCAACGGAAGGCGGCGTGTCCACACCGAGGAATTCAATCGGCGCGAGCGCCAATTTCGCGGCTATCATCGGGCGCGGCGTTGGGAAGAACAAAATCTTGCCCGTTTCCTGCGTTAACTCCGAAGCCTTCGGAGTTAGCTATTGAGTTAGCGTCTCTGGGTCGCCGGCGGTGGCGAGCTCGTTTCAGACGGCGAGGGAGTCGTTGCTACGTTCTTCTTGATGAGATACCAGAGGGTTGTCGCGAGCAAGAGGGATATCAACTTCGCCCGCCAGTTCTTCAGGAGCAGTCTCTTCATAATGTCCGTGCAATAAAATCTCGCCGATCCGCTGGCGAAACGTTTCCGGCGTGAAATTGCGCTCAATTCGACGGCGATGGCAAATGGAAATCCCACCCGTCTCTTCCGAAACCACGATCGCGACCGCATCCGATTCTTCGGTGATTCCAAGCGCGGCGCGATGGCGTAAGCCCAGACTGCGGTCCAAGGTTTCGCGTTGGCTTACTGGAAAAATGCAAGCCGCCGCTGCGATCCGCCCGTTGCGAATAATCACTCCACCGTCATGCAACGCA
This sequence comes from Verrucomicrobiota bacterium, assembly GCA_003218705.1. Taxonomy (GTDB): domain Bacteria; phylum Verrucomicrobiota; class Verrucomicrobiia; order Chthoniobacterales; family UBA10450; genus AV40. Next base: position 4,838 of record QHOI01000030.1, read on the forward strand.
GCCTTCGGATGAAAAATGCTTAAGACGAGCTCGACCGAGAAATCGGAATCTAGCGTCACGCCGGTCTCTTCGTAAACGCGAATCGAAGTGTCGCGTTCGATCGCGAGTAGCGCGCCGAATTGTTTGTTCGCCAGCTGGGTAACGGCTTCGGCCAGATCATGCACCGTCTCGCGCTTCTCGCTCGTGAGGGAAAAGATAGGATGGCCTCCGAGCTCGGCCAGACCGCGGCGCAGCTCCGGTTGAAAAATCACGACCAGCGCTATCGCGAGGAAAACCGAGAAACTGCGAAGGAGCCAGCCGATCACGACCAAATTCAGCAGCGTCGAGATGAGGGTAAGAGTCAGAAAAACAATCGCCAGACCGGTCAAGACTTTGGCCCCGCGCGTGCCGCGAAAGTAAAGATAGCCATAGTAAATCCCCACACTGAGCAAAATGATCTCGATGATGCTCCGCCAGCTTTTGAACCAGAGTTGGACAAGTTCCTGCATCATGGCAGCACCGCCTCCGCCGCGCGAAGCGCAGCCACGTTTGCCTTCACGTCGTGGACTCGCAAAATATCGGCGCCTCGAGCACGCAGAATTCCCGTCAGCGCAATCGTTGGCGCCTCGCGCGCGCTCATTTCCGAAGAGTTCATCAGTTTCCCCAGAAACGATTTGCGGGAAACGCCGACCACGAGCGGGCGATCGTGCACGCGTAGTCGCTCGAGATTCTTGAGCAGTGTCAAATTATGCTCCAGCGTTTTACCGAAACCAATTCCGGGATCAAACGCTATCGTCATGGGATCAACGCCGCACTCTAGGGCGCGGCCATATTGTTGTCTAAAAAAAACAGCCACTTCCGTGACGACATCTTCGTAATGCGGATTTTTCTGCATTGTTAGCGGCTCGCCTTGCATGTGCATAAGCACAATCGCTGCCTTCCGTCTCGCCGCGAGCGACAACATCTTCTCGTCACCGCGGCCGGCCGTGACGTTATTGATGATTTGCGCGCCTGCGTCCAGGGCGGCATTTGCGACTTCGGACTTCGAAGTATCAATCGAAATGGAAATATTGATCTTAGCACGCAGTTTCTCGATCACCGGGACCACGCGTTGCAATTCTTCTTTCACTGAAACAGGTTCGGCGCCGGGGCGCGTCGATTCTCCGCCCACGTCGATAATGTCGGCTCCTTCTAATGCCATCTTTATTCCACCCGCAATCGCCGCGTCAGTTGCGAAGAATTCGCCGCCGTCCGAAAACGAATCGGGCGTGACGTTGAGCACTCCCATGATCATTCCGCTCTTGGAAAGATCGACGCTTTTATCGCCGATTTTCCAAATTCGCGCGCCCATCAAGAATCAGACTAACACGATGGGGAGCTTATTCGAAGTTAGCGTGAATCAATTATTTCTTTGAATAGCGGCCCATTAATTCGCCCTGTCCGATCACGTGCCCGCGTATGGCAGCGTCGACCTCCCGACGTTTCGCGCCGGATTTGAGATCGAGCATCCGGTCCAGAGCAAAGATCTTGAAATAGTAGCGGTGCATACCAGAAGGTGGTTGCGGCCCACCGTAGCCAAGATTCGGATAATCGTTCGTGCCCTGGACTGCTCCGTTTGGCGCGCTGCTCTCCGCAATCTCGGTTGTCTTGGGATCGATGTTCCAAACTAACCAGTGGGTGAAGAGTCCGACCGGTGCATCCGGATCGTCCACGATGAGCGCCAGACTTTTTGCCTCGGCTGGCGCGCCTTCGATTCGCAATTCCGGACTAACGTTCTGCCCATTTTTGCTGAATTTCTCGGGAATCGTTCCACCTTCCTGGAATGCTGAACTGCTGATTTTCATTTTCGCTCCTCCTGCCGCAAAGGCGACCAGCGCAGCGGCTGCCATCGCACATCCGACAATAATAATTGTTTTCATCCTTTGAACTCAGTCGTTAGATCGATCCGCCAACGGACGGATTCGCCGTGGCGAGCAATCTCCAATATGGTTTCGCCAACATGACCAAAAACGGTCGCACAATTCGAGAAAAGCTCCTCGCCTTGCTGCGGATGCCTGATTATCGGCCAAGCGATAGAAATGAGATCGCGCGGGCGCTCAGACTACAGGGGCGCGACCGCGTTGAAGTTCGCAAAACTTTGCGCGAGCTGGAGCACGCCGGCGAAATCGTCCGCATTCGCAAAAATCGGTACGTCCTTCCGTCCGAAGCCGATCTTGTCACTGGGAAACTGTCGATCCATCAAGCCGGTTACGGTTTCCTCGTCCCGGAAAAACCGGGAGAACAGGACATTTTCATCGCGGCTGAAAATACCGGCACCGCAATGAACGGCGACCGGGTGGTGGCGCGGATCAGTCGCGATGTCCCGCCGCGCCGCGCCAAAGTCCGAGCCGGGCAGGCATCTCAACATCGGAGCGAAGGCCGCGTCATTCGCATCCTCGAGCGAGCGCGCGACACCATTGTCGGAACATTGCAACAAACGCGGAATTTTTATTACGTCGTGCCAGACGATCCGCGACTGGTGCACGATGTTTATGTTCAAGTTCCGCCGCGCGCAAAGTTGCCGCAAACACCGACGCGTGACGACAAAGTCGTTGTTCGTCTGGAAGCGTGGGAATCGCGCCACGTCAATCCCGAAGGCGAAATCATCGAAATCCTTGGAGCCGCAACTGCGCCCGGAATCGACATGCTGTCGATCATCCGGAAATATGATTTGCCCACTGAGTTTCCAAAGAGTGTTCTCGATGAAGCGAATCGAATTCCGCAATCAGTCGAACAAAAACTCATCCAAGGGCGCGAAGATTTGCGCGATCAATTCATTGTCACGATCGATCCGGATGACGCGCGCGACTTTGACGACGCGATCAACGTTGAAAAGATCGACCAGAACGGCGGCTGGCGGCTCGGCGTTCACATCGCAGATGTTTCCGCTTACGTAACTCCGGAGAGCGCACTCGACCGCGAGGCGCGGCGGCGCGGTAACAGCGTTTATTTGCCCGATCGCGTCATCCCGATGCTTCCGGAGCGATTGAGCAACGGCGTTTGTAGCTTGAACCCGGGCGTGGATCGCCTCACTCATTCGGTTTTCATTGAACTCGATAAGAGCGGACGCGCGAAAAATGCGCGTTTCGCCAAAAGCGTGATCCGGAGCGCGAAACGCCTGACTTACAAAGAGGCCTACACCATTCTGCAAGCGAAACCGAACGGGGAACTGAGTCGCCGACTCCATGCGGCGTGGGAGCTGGCCTCACTGCTTCGACGCAAACGATTCGAGCACGGCTCGCTCGATCTCGATTTTCCCGAAGTAAAAGTGCATGTCGATGCAAACGGCAAGCCGACCCGTTTGGAACGG
>QHOI01000208.1 GCA_003218705.1 Verrucomicrobiota bacterium
GTGACCAACGGTAGTTTTCGTTTTCTCGGTCGCGAAAGCGAATCGGTGGCGAGCTTCGAAGGGGTCGGTTTTCGCGCGGCCGTGAACAATGCGTCCTCCTTGAAGGGAAATGCGCGGGTGGCCAGAGTATCCGTGCGGGATCGTTTTTTCCTTCAGCAATTAAGATCGCCCTTGCGCTATGATGCAAACGGTCTCGATCTTTCGCAGATTTCGGCGCACGTGGGCGGGGGAGATGTTACCGGTCGGTTCACCATGCAACCGGAAACAGAGGAATCGCCGTTTCACGTGGAGATGAAGTTCCGCGGCGTGCAGGCGGATCAAATTATTACCGAGGCAGGCGGACCCGGCGGCGTTCTGCAGGGGAAGCTCGAGGGTAATATGAAAACAGAAGGGAAAACGACGGACCCGGACGCACTAGCTGGAAGCGGCGAGATCTTCTTGCATGATGGCCAACTTCGGCAATTCAATCTGCTCGTCGCGCTTGGACAGCTCTTTCAAATCGAAGAACTCACCCAGCTCCATCTCGACCAGGCCGAAGCGAAATATCATCTTACCCCGGGCGCGGTGGCGATCGACGAATTAGTTTTGCGCTCGGCCAATATTCATCTTTCGGCGACGGGGACGGTGAGCTTTCGTGGGAAGCTTCATTTGAGTTCGAGACTGGCGATCAATGAAAAAATTCGCGCGCAACTGTACAAGCCAATCCGCGCCAATTTCCAGCCAACAGAGGAGCCTGGTTATTCCGCCGTCGATTTCGAAGTCAGTGGAACAGTCGAACGACCTAAGACAAATTTGCTCGAAAAGGTAGTGGGGCGAGATCTGAAAGATCTGGTGAACAGTTTTTTGGGCGGAAAAAGCGACAAGCCGAAAAAGAAAAAAGGCGCGCAGACAAATGTTGATGAGTCCACGCCGGCGGCTACTCCCGGCACCAGCGCATCGGCAACCGCGCCCAGTCCGGCCAATTCCCCATGAGAGTGATCGCCGGTCGCGCCGGCGGCGTTCGGCTCACCTCGCCGAAAAACGGCGTTCGCCCAACGATGGATCGCGTGAAAGCGGCGATTTTCTCCAGCCTCGGCGAAATGGTCATCGGCGCGCGCGTTCTGGACCTTTTTGCCGGAACGGGGGCGCTTGGCATCGAGGCGCTCAGTCGTGGCGCCGACTCGGCTCTTTTTATCGAAGAAGATCGACAATCGGTCGCGACCATCGAAAAAAATCTGACCAAAACGCAACTCACTGGACGGGTTCGCCAGCAGGATGTCTTTCGTTTTCTGACGAAGGCGGCCACAGCCGCACAGAAATTCCAAGTCGTTTTTGCCGATCCGCCTTACGACCAAACAAAATCCGGTGAGGGTTTTACAGAAAAGCTGCTGGCCAGCAAAGCGCTTCCACAATTACTCGCGCCCGGCGGCTTCTTTATTTTAGAGAAAAGACCAGGTGAGTCTCTTCCGGAAATGAAGTCGTGGCGGCTAGTTCGGCAGAAGAGATACGGCGCAACCGAGGTGCTTTTCCTTTCAGCAGTCAGCGATTAGAGATCAGAAATTCAGTGATTCGCTTCATCTACAATTTACTCTGGCCGATCGGCCTTGTCGTTTTTCTGCCGGGTTACCTGATTAAAATGTTTCGGCGTGGCAGCTATCGTCGAAAGTTTGGACAGCGATTGGGCATTTACGATGCGCACCTACGCACGCGATTATACTGGAAGAAATCGTTTTGGCTGCATGCGGTCAGTGTCGGCGAGGTAACGATTGCGCTGAAGCTGGCCAGGCAAATTCGCATTTTGAAGCCGGACCAGCACTGCGTCCTGACCACGACCACCACGACGGGATTCGCTTTCGCAAATCAAAGCGCGCCCGATTGGATCGAGGTGATGTACAGCCCCCTTGATTTCTGGCCGGTCATGCGCCGCGCGTTCGCCACGATCAGTCCCAAGGCGGTCATTTTGGTTGAAGCGGAAGTCTGGCCCAATTTCGTGGCCGAAGCACACGCCAGGGAAATACCGATCGCTTTGGTCAATGCTCGATTGTCCCCGCGGTCCGAGAAACGATTTCGGATGTTCCGCGGTTTTGTCGCGCCGACATTTCGGCTCCTCGATGCGATTTGCGTCCAAAATCTCGAAGATATTGAGAGATGGAAAGCAATCGGCGTTGAAGAGGGGAAAATTAGCCACGTTGGCAGCATCAAGTACGATCCCGAGAACGTTGAAGTTGATCCAGAGTTACCTGCTGCCGTTCTCGCCGGTTTCGGGGTAGAAAAGCGCGCAGTGATTTTCGGAGGCAGCACGCATAATGGAGAAGAGAAAGTTCTAGCCGAAGTGTTTCGTGCTTTGCGAAGGGAGTTTGTCGATCTTCTTCTGGTTCTAGCGCCGCGACACACCGAACGGACCGCCGAAATTCGTCGCGACCTGGAAGGCATCGGATTCCGTGTTGCGCTTCGAAGTCAATCGCCTGTTCCCGATCCATTTCTTGATTGTCTGCTGATCGATTCCACCGGTGAACTGCGCGATTGGTATGGCGTGGCGACACTTGCCTTCATCGGGAAAAGTTTACTCGCACGAGGCGGGCAAAATCCGGCTGAAGCGATCCTGGCCGGGAAACCGGTTGTATTTGGTCCCCATATGGAGAATTTCGCGGCGTTGGCAAACGCACTGTTGACCGGTCGGGGAGCGATTCAAGTCAACTCTCCGACCGAACTGCGGCGGGCCATGGCGAATCTCCTGGCAAACCCCGACGATCGCGAAGAAATCGTGCAGAACGCGCGGAAAGCCTTGGATGCACATCGCGGCGCTACCGCCCGGACTGCACGGTTGATGGTCGATCTTGTATCCGTGCGCTGAAAATGCGGCAAGTTTGCCTTACGGCTATCGAATGGAATATTGGGCGGCTTCGTGACCCTATCGTCTAGAGGCCTAGGACATCGCCCTTTCACGGCGGTAACACGGGTTCGAATCCCGTTAGGGTCGCCATTCGACTCTGCCTTTACCAAGGCCTCCCTCATGACTACGCTTCGCGCAGCCAATTGTAAGCAGGGCTGGAGGAGCATGGCTCGTCGAGTCGAATGGCCCTGAGCGAACGCAGTGAGTCGAAGGGCTCGTAACCAGCCTCTCACGACGAACTCGAAAGATGCTATTCTGTTGGAATGCATTTCGTGTATGTCCTTCGCACGCGTGACAACGCGCTCTACGTGGGAGTAACAGAAAACGTTGCTCAGCGCCTCAGCACGCATAACAGCGGCAAGGGAGCCAAATGGATCAAGGGGGATCGCGGTGCCCAACTAGTGTGCTCGGAACCTTATTTGACACTTAGTTCCGCGCGGAAGAGGGAAGTCCAACTTAAGAAATGGTCACGAGCTAAAAAGGAAGCGCTCATCGTAGGAGACGCAACGGCATTGAAGAAACTCAGCCGTTCCAGATCGCCAGCTCGTTTGGCGGCACCCAGAGCAACTGCGTAAGCCTGCTGATGGAAACCGATCGCACGCTCATTGTTGTTCCGACCTACAACGAGC
>QHOI01000031.1 GCA_003218705.1 Verrucomicrobiota bacterium
GCAGATGTCGATCTTGTGCGGGTCTTCTTTCAGCTACAGCGCGCGTCGGACTTAAACCGACTGCCGATTAGGATGCGATCTCTCTATAAAATGGGTTGAATTTTAGGCCGATTTCTGTTCTGAAACGGCGCCGAAAACAGCAAGCTTATGAACCTATCCAGCTTTCGCACATTTCTCGCATTCATCTGCAGCATCGGCCTCATTTCCTATGTCGTAGCCGGGCCGGGACAATCCGGCGATCATGGCCGCGGCAGCTCGAGCGGACCCGGATTCAATCAGGATAATAATCCCGGCCAACAGGGACAGTCCGCCAGCGACGGCACAAGATTCAATTCGGAAGACAACCCTGGCAAAAGCGGCAGCGCCTGGGGACGCGACACCGCGGAGGACGGATCTTCCAACGGAAGTTCGCATCAGAATTCAAACGCGCTTGATCGCGGCGAAAAGATAATCGAGACCGGTGATCGAGACCTGCGCGAGAAAGAAACCTCTGAAAGCAGCGAGGGCGCTGCAACCGATAAAACATTTAAGGCGAGCCTGATGGACATCGGTCTTAAGGCGAGCGAAAGCCCGTCTGCTCACAGCACGCCAGGGCAGCCGCCGTCCGGCACGCCGCCGGGAAAACATTTGGGCTGGGAAAAAGGAAAGCACAATCCTCATCGCTCCCCTTCTCCGAGCGCGGCTGCTTCGGCATCACCCTCTGCCTCAGCCGCCGCCAGCGCGACGGCGAGTGCGACAGCAACAGCGACGCCCTAAGGACAGTCTTTTATCTTCAGTTTAGAAAAATTTACCGCAACCAAGGCGGGTAAAATCCGTTGATTTTGACGTTGTGCTGTTGTAATTGCTCTCCCCTCATGAAATTGCCAATCGCCTCTTCAATCGTCGCCCTCGCGATTGGAATAATGTCATACGCGTTCGCGGGTCCCGCCCCGGTGAGTGGCGCCCCTGGTGAAGTAACCACACAGCCAGTTATCTCGAACCCGACGTCGTCGACTTCGGATCATTCAACCAGTGGAATCACACCGCCCAGCACCGGCGCTTATTCCAGCGGGACGGGATCACCCAGTGCAACGTCCTCTGCCACACCCAACGAAAGTAACACTGACGAAAGCGACGACACACTGTATCGCGGCAAAACGTCCGAAACGGAGAATCCCATGATGCGGGATGAAGGACCCTTGCACTTCAAGACGCGACCCAAGGAAAAAGTTCAGGAAGTTGATTCGCTGAAAAAGCTGCCGAGCAGCGGGACCGACCCGAAGTTTAAAGGCAGCCTTCTCCATTCTGGCATATCTTCGATCGAGAGCCTGGGCGAAACGGCAAATGAAGCCGACGCAGCAGATGAGGTCGATCCACGTTTCAAGACAAAGCGGTTAACTTTCACGCCTGCTCAGAGCGACCAACCCAAGAAAGCCCAAGCGGATTCCACCCCCTCGCCTACTCCTTCGCCGACTGCATCACCAACCGCGAAGGATTCTAGCAAGTCAAAGCGAGTCCAAATCCTCCCGCCGGCGGCATTCCGTGTTCGAGCGCCAGCAAAAAATCCTCGTCGATTTTTTGCGTCTCTTCGCCGGCCTGTTCCAACAGACGCTGCCGCTGCACGTCGGGATCATTGAGCTCGGTGTAACCAGGAGACATTTCCACCCCGTTAATGATCAGTTCGTAAACATCAACCAGCGACGAATCAGCCGCATTCTGCTTCGCCAACGGCACCAATTCCTTTGGACAATGGGTGACGAACAGAGGCTCGAATGTTTTTTCTTCGACCAATTTTTCGAAAACGTGCTGGGTTACTTCGAAATCGGCCAGCTGCGGCAGGATTTCGAGCTTTAACTCGCCGCTGGCACGGGCGCGCCGTTGCTCGCTGGAAATGTTGAACCAATCCTTGCCCGCCACTTCGCGGACAAGATCGACATAACGCACGCGACGCCACGGCCGCTTCAAGTTGATCGTGCGAACCACCTTTCCCTCCCCGTCGCGGTGCTCGATTTCGAGCGAGCCGCAAATCTTTTCGGCCACATTACAAATTAGTTCTTCGATCAAGTCCGCCATTTTTTCGAAATCGGCGTAGGCCCGGTAAACTTCGAGCATGGTGAATTCCGGATTGTGCTTCCGTGAAATGCCTTCGTTCCGAAAATTCCGGTTCAGTTCGAACACTTTGGTGAACCCGCCAACCAAAAGCCGTTTCAAGTAAAGCTCCGGCGCGATCCGCAGATAAAGATCGAGTCCGAGCGCTTTGTGGTGCGTGCTGAACGGTGCCGCCGCCGCGCCCCCGGCGACCGTTTGTAAAATTGGCGTCTCCACTTCCGCAAAACCGCGATCTTCCAGGAATCGGCGAATTTCGCGCACGATCGCGATGCGTTTTTGAAATGTCTCCCGCGATTGCTCGTTCGCGACCAGATCGACGTATCGCTGCCGATAGCGTGCTTCGACGTCCTGCAGGCCGTGCCATTTTTCCGGTGGCGGCCGGAGCGACTTGGCCAGGACTTCGAATTTGCGCACTTTCAACGTCGGCTCGCCGGTTTTGGTCAAGAAACAGGCGCCTTCGACGCCGATGAAATCGCCGAGATCGAGCAGATTGAAAATTTCCATTGCCTCGGCGCCGACTTCTTTCTCGTGGAAGTAGGCCTGAATCCGGCCGGTCGCGTCTCGAAGATCGACAAAGTGACTCTTGCCCATATCGCGATGCGCAGTGATTCGGCCGGCGGCGCGAAGCGATTCGCCTTCCTTGAATGCGTGCCGGACTTCCGCGATCGAGCCGGATGTTTCAAAAGCGCGACCAAAAGGTTCCACTCCGCGGGCGCGAAGCGCCTCGAGTTTCTCCCGGCGTTGCGCGATCAATTCGTTTTCCGGTTCCATGCTGTTGGAATGATTATGGTGGAGAGGCGCTCGTGCCAAGTGCCTGTTTTAGTTCCCCTTTGTGACGATGTAACGCTCTAACCAACCGCGTCCAATATTGGTTTGCCAATGGAAGATTGCCGATGTGATACTCGGCGGTCGATTTAGCATCGCCCCCGAAAGCATTCGGGGCCGATCCACCGATCTATGCCACTCGATTTACCCAAAACGACTTCAAAACGCGACGGGCCACTGGTGAAACAGTTTTCCGTTTTTCTGGCGAACAAAGTCGGCGCGATGCTCGATGTCGTGAAGTTACTGAACGCACACAGCTGTGACGTCGTCGCCATGAGCGTTTCCGAATCAACCGACTCCGCGATTGCCCGCGTAGTTGTGAGCGATCCGGCGGGTGTGGAAAAATTGTTCCGGCAAAATAATATCGCTTTCGGAATGTGCGAGGTCTTGGTGGTCGAAATGCGCGAGGTTGCCACCGATTTGGCCAAACTCTTGGCCGCTTTGTTCATGGCCGAAGTGAACGTCCATTTCACTTATCCCCTTCTTATGCGGCCGCGCGGACAGGCCGCGCTCGCTCTCCACGTGGACGATAACGATTGCGCGATCTCTGTTTTGACGGGCGAAGGTTTTCAGCTGCTGAGCCAGTCCGACATCTCGCGCTAGGGCTGAGTTGACAGAGCGGCTACTCCGTTTACAGGAATCAACTGTCATGCCGTCTCTCTCCTTTGTTTCCTTGTCGCGATCCGACAAGAGCTTTCAGGTCGGGCTTATCCTGGTCGTTCTTTTTGCGGTCGTCGAATTTTTTGCAGCCAGCGTTCATTACATCGGCCGCACGCGTCCGGCGCAGCCGGCCGTCGCCGCTCCGCGCGTGGCCCCGGCGCCGCTCTCTTCCGTCGCGCCTTCCGCGCCGCCGGTTGCATTGGCGGTCGCGTCTCCGACCGCGGCGCTCACGCCGGCAACATCGACAATCTCAGTGGCGGACCGATTGCGGAAGCAAGCCGACGCGGCCCGGGAAAGCGGCGACACGGTGAGCGCGCTCGCTCGTTTAAACGACGCTGCCCAACGCGATCCGAAAAACCCCGAGGTCCTGGCGGAAATGGCGATGATTTACGAATCGATCCAGAATTTTGACCGATCGGCCGACACTTGGCGCAGAGTGCAGGAAATCGGTCCGTCCGCCGGACCGCTCTACGAGTTGGCGGACATGAAATTAAAAACCGGCGTCCCGGCAGCTCCGGGTCCGGCTACCGGCTCAGCGCTTGATGCGGGAAAGCCGGCCAGCGCGCTTGATGCCTCGAGTGTTCGCAGCACCGCGGAAGGAGTTCCTGCGGGATCGACGCTCGGTATTAGCGAAGTGACCGTGTCGGAAACACCCGACCCGGATTCGGAAACCAATCTGATGTTGCGCATCGCGGTCAAGAAACGCCCGAATGCAGTGATCGACCACACCAAAGTGAAGATCCAGGTTTTCTTTTACGACACCGTGGGAGACAACGAGATTAAACTGACCGACGCCGATGTCAGCTACGAATGGCTGACTCCAAATCACGATTGGGCCAATAGCAACAGCGAAACCCTGGCGGTGACTTACATTCGTCCAAAATCAAAAGGCAAATCGGCGGAGTCCGACCTGGCAGCAGCCGCGGCGGCAATTAATCCGGCCAAGAAAGGTAAGCCGGCAAAGGCGAGCCCGCCTCCCGACGGTGGCTCGCGCAAATATCTTGGTTACATCGTGCGCATTTATTATAATGACCAGCTCCAAGACAAACGCGCCGAACCGAACAAACTCTTAACTCTTTTCCCCGCGCCCTTCACCGCTCCGCCGCAGTAATGCAATTGCTCATCGTGCACCGCGACTCTGAGATGGGGGAAGCGCTGGTGCAAACGGTGAAGAGCTACACCCGGCACCAGTGTGAGCTCGTCGGCAGCGATGTCGCCGCACTGGATTGGGCGCGGCGTCATCAGCAATGTAATCTTCTTCTGACCCAGCTCGAAGCCGAGGGGATCAATGGACTCGCGCTCGGTTCATCGCTCAGCGAAATTTTTCCGGCGCTTCAGGTTTTGTTTTTCCCAAATTATCCCGCAGCCGAGCAGCGACTTGAAATTGCAGACACCAAAGTTTTCCCGGAACCAATCGAGGGAGACGATCTGCTGGCGGCGATCGAGCGCGCTGAGAACGCGCCGCCGAATACACCCGATCTTTTTCACGTGGCGGATGTTTTGCAGATGTGTTGTCTCAGCCGGCGTGGGGGCGCGCTCCAATTGGTCAAGGAAACCAGGAGCGGGCTCGCGTTTCTTCGTAACGGAAAAATCGTGCATGCCGAAACCACCGCTGCCCGCGGAAGCGACGCACTGCTCGAGATGGTGAGCTGGGAATTTGTCGAATTCGGCTACGAACCCAGTGTCCGGCCGCCGCTCGAGACAATCTCTGCGGCTTGGCACGAGATTCTGATCGATGCGATTTCGAGCCGGCAGCAAGAAACCACGATCAAGTCGCACCGCCGATCTGCCTAGCCACTTTCCTATGCAACTACGCGGGTTTGCGGTAGTTTACGTTTTGATGAAGTTGCGCTGGACGCTGGTTTGTTTTTGCTTGGCAGCGGGCCCCGCCTTCGCCCAAATCCAGGTCGAGCTGAAATTCCCGCGGCTGCAATACATCGCCTACGAGCCAGTCGTCGCCAACGTCGTGATCACGAATCTCGCAGGCCGGGATGTCGATCTTCGCGATGTGGATGGTCAATCATGGTTTGGTTTTGAAGTGACCGGCAATGAAGGTCGCTCCATCGCTCCCATCTCCAATGCGGAGACCGAACCGCTCAACATTGCCGCCGGCAAACGCGTTACTCGAAAAATTAATCTGAGTCCGCTGTTTGCCGTCCACGATTTTGGGACATACCGGGTTCGCGCTCATATCTATTTTGGCGATCTAAACAAATTCTTTTATTCCCAAACCAAAGTTTTCGAAGTCACCGATGCCCGACCGATTTGGCAGAAAACGGTGGGCGTGCCCGAGGGAGAGAGCGCTGCCGGAAACGTGCGGACGTATTCACTCATGACTAATCGTTTTCCCGATCACACTTCGCTTTATGTGCGGGTTGAAGACAAAGATAGCGGGATCGTTTACGCGACTTACTCGTTAGGCCAAGTCATCGCGTTCGATCAACCGCAGGCGGAATTCGATCGGTCCAATCAACTCCATGTTCTTTATTGTGCCGCTCCGCGCAATTGGTCGTACGCTCGCGTCGGTTTGAATGGCGAGCTTCTTTCGCGCGCCAGTGTCGCCGAGACCAGGACCAGGCCCCGGCTTGTGCATTCTGAAGATGGCGTGGTAAAAATCTCCGGCGGCATGATGGACACACCGGTTACGCAAGCAACGCGCGACACCGCTCCAAAACTTTCAGTGCGACCGCCCAACGCACCGAAGGACGATTAACGAATGCGAAAATATTTTTTGAGTTTGCTCGTCGCCGCCCCGTTCATCGCCCCGGCCGTTTACGGTTTACCTGCTCCAAGCTCTCTCTCCTCGCGAGAAAAGCGCGCGGTCGCGCCGCGAGCAACTCCCACTCCCGTAGCGCAACGACGGGCAGTGACCGTCTCCGAAGCTGACCGTCCTTCCACAGTGGTGGTGATCGACGCTGGCCATGGCGGATTCGATCGCGGCGGAATTCCCGGTCAGCGCGTCGCGGAAAAAACCATGACTTTGGACGTCGCCCAGCGGCTCAAAGAGGTGCTCACTGCCTACGGATATCGAGTCGTAATGACCAGAGACAGCGACGTCTTTGTGCCATTGGGGACGCGCGTTGCGATCGCCAATTCCTATCGGAACGCGATCTTCGTTTGTATCCACTTCAATGCCGCGCGTCGGGGGAGCGCGAGCGGTATCGAAACTTATTTTTATAGTTCGCAAAGTCTGCCGCTCGCTTCCGCGATTCATTATTACGTGGCCGGTGGCGCACCCAGCTCGAATCGCGGCGTCCGACGCCGCGGCTTTTACGTCTTGCGAAAAACGACCGTTCCGTCGGTGCTGGTGGAATGCGGCTTCCTGACTAACGCGACCGAAGCGAATTACGCACAGAGCGCAGCGTATCGACAGAAACTCGCGGAAGAAATTGGGCGCGGCGTTCGTGAACGTTCGCTGGTAGCGAGCACGTCGGCGGCGAACCGGCTCGCGGCCAACAATACGGCGGTCCCGCTCCAGCCGTTCATCGATCAGACCCATTATCGCGATCCGGAGCTTTCGCGTTCCAAGCGCGGTAAAAGAAGCTCCAAAAGTTCGTCTCGATCGACATCGTCGAAGCGCAAGCATTCCTCCGATTCAGATTCGGAGAAAAAGGCCAGAAAAAAGAAATCGGCCCCCGCCCAAACGGAGGATTAGTTGGAATCGCCCGTATTGAGCTCGGCGCAAATGCGCGCTGCGGAGGAATCCGCGGTCGCGCGCGGCGTGACTATTGAAACCTTGATGGATCAGGCCGGCGCGGGAGTTGCCTGTGCCGTCCGGCAATTTTTTCCAAAACCGGCAAGATGCATCGTCTTCGCCGGCAAAGGCCACAATGGCGGAGACGCCCTGGTCGCGGCCGAACAGCTGCAACGCATTGGCTGGAAGATCGACGTCCGATTGCCGTTCGCAGAGGAGGATTGCAGCGAACTAACCCAAAAAAAACTGAAAACGCTCCGCGAGGCCGCGACCAAATCGGCTGACACGATCGAACGCGGAACGCACCTCATCATTCTGGATGGTTTACTCGGCACGGGCGCGAAATCATTTTTGCGGGAACCGCTCCGGACCACGGCCCGTGACATCAATCGCCTGCGGCGCGAAGAAAACGCCTTCGTCTTCGCCGTCGATGTTCCAACCGGGCTCGACGCCGATTCGGGCGAGAACGATCCGGAAGATTCGGTCGTTGCCGATTTCACGCTCACAATTGGTTTTGCCAAACACGGCCTGATTGTCGATTCCGCGCTTAATTTTGTCGGGCGCATTCAAATTGTTCCACTTCCCGGGCTTTGGCCGGAGGGAGGCGCGCCAAACGAGCTGGCCGCCGGCCCGTATTCGCTAAGCCCGCTTCTTCCTCGGCGAAGGTTCAGTGCCTATAAGAACGAATTCGGCCGCATTGGAGTAGTTGCCGGTTCGAAAGGTTTTGTCGGTGCAGCGTTGATGACGACCGAAGGCGCGCTCCGCGCCGGCGCCGGTTTGGTAGAGGTTTTTGTCCCTGAGGAAATCTATGAGATCGTCGCCAGCGCTGCGCCGGTGGAAGCGATGGTGAAACCGGTTCGCAGATATCGCGATCTCCTCGACGAAAAGGAAATCGACGTTTGGGCGCTAGGCCCCGGTTTGGGAAAAGCACGCGCCTCCGAAATTCTAAATTTAATCGAGATCGCGCCGCAACCGATGATCGTGGACGCGGATGGATTGAACATTGTGGCCGATAAGATCGACATCCTGCGCAGTTGTCGCGGTGCCCGGCTGCTTACACCTCATCCCGGCGAGATGAAACGATTGATGGAAGTCGGCAAAATGGCGCGCGCCGGAATCGCGCGGAATTTTTGCGATCAATTTCCGATTACGCTGCTGCTCAAAGGAAGTCGCACCATCGTGTGCGAGCGCGGGAAACCGATCAGTTACAACACCACCGGCAATCCGGGAATGGCGAGCGGCGGAATGGGCGACGTCTTGACCGGCGTGTCCGCGGGTTTGGCCGGACGCGAATTGTCGATGTACGACGCGGGGCGGGTCGGAGCCTGGACCTGCGGCCGCGCCGCCGAGATGTCGATCTTTCAAGACGGCGCAAGCGAAGAATCGCTGCTGGCCAGCGACGTGCTCGCTCATTTGGGGGCCGCATTCAACGAACTGCGCGATCCTTCTGTCTAGTTATCCCATTTGTCATTCCGAGGGAAGCCGAGAGATCTCTAGATGTTTCCGATTCTCAGAAATAGTGAGAGATTCCTCGACTTCGCTCGGAATGACAAAACGCAGTCACCGAGAGAAGTTGCACTGCTATAATGAACGAATCGGATACGACATCCTTCGATGCCACCCATCCGTCGCGCGACAATTGGTGGAGCCGCCTGAAGAAAACGCTCGGCCCGGTCGCGGTCGTAGGCGTCGTAATCGCGAAGTTTTTTGCGAAACTGAAATTCTTCATCCTACCGGCGCTCAAGTTCCTGCCGCTCTTGCTCAAGTCCGGCGGCACGATGCTGTTGATGATCTGGGTTTACACGATGATGTGGGGTTGGAAGTTCGCGGTCGGCTTTGTGATGCTCTTGCTCATCCACGAATGCGGGCATCTCATTGTCGCCAAAAAATTTGGACTCAAAGTCGGCGCGCCGGTTTTCATTCCGTTCATGGGCGCGTTCATCGCTTTGAAAGAAGCGCCACGCAACGCCTGGATGGAGGCGTGCGTCGGAATCGGCGGGCCGATGCTCGGCTCGATCGGCGCGCTCGCCTGCAATTCCATCGGTGAGTTTACCGACATTCCGATTTTCTTCGCGCTTGCCTGGTTCGGTTATTTTTTGAACCTGTTTAATCTGACGCCGGTGGGCATGCTCGATGGCGGGCGAATTGTTACGGCGTTATCGCGCTGGCTTTGGCTGCCGGGTTTCGCGGTGCTGCTTTGGTTCGGCTGGAAGTACCCGAACTTTATTGTCTGGCTAATGGTGATCGCGTC
>QHOI01000032.1 GCA_003218705.1 Verrucomicrobiota bacterium
TGAAGAACGCATAAAAACTTTTCGGTCGAACCCTTTACCGGAGGAGTATCCAAAGTCAAGAGACACTGCACTGGCAGAGCTGGTGAATTTCTGCCCTTTCCGCGGCTTGAATTGTGCTTTCTTCGAGGCAGCGTTTCCGGCATGCCGACTTACGAGTATCACTGCCGGAAGTGCGACCAAAATTTTGAGATGTTTCAATCAATGCGCGACGAACCGCTCCGGGAATGTCCCAAGGACCTTTGCCGGCTCCCAAAATGGGGCCATGGCAAGGTAAAACGGCTTCTCGGCACCGGCGCGGGGATTATTTTCAAAGGGTCCGGCTTTTATAGCACCGACTATCGGAGCAAAGCCTACCAGGAAGCGGCCAAGAAAGAAGCGCCCACTGCCGGCGAAAAATCTTCCTCCGGCAAAGAACCAAAAACGCCACCGCCAAAAACATCGACCTCAGCCCCACTCCCTAAACCGAAAAAGGAATCGGAAGCATGACGACGACGACAACAATGGCGAAAATAGTTTGTGGGGAGTGCCGGCACGAAAACGAAGCCGAGCGGATCTACTGCCACAATTGCGGTGAACGCCTGGATCGTTCCGCGGCGGCTGCGCAAAAGCCGATTGTGGATCCGACAGAGACACATCGGCGTTTGCAGAAGATGTTGGGGCCGCCGAGCAGGGTCCGTCACAATTTCTTTGCTGTGAGCAAATTAGTTTTGGCTGCGGTCGCTGCGGCCGCCCTGGTCGAGATGGCCCTGCCGCCGGAACTTCCCGCGCCGACAAAGATTGTGTCACCACAAATCGATCTCGATTTGGAAAACGCACATCTGAGGCCCAGCCCGCTGGAATATTCGCAAGACCAGATTAACGCTTATCTGACTTATCGGTTGATCAGCAAAAAAACGGCGCTGACTCACCCGTTCCTGACATTCGTGCGCGCGACTGCTTCTTTCCGCGAAGGTGCTTGCACGATCGCCATGGAGCGTTCGCTCTTTGGTTATTCAATTTTCAGCCGCACATCTCATCGCGTGGAAACGAACGCGGGAAAAATTGCTGCCACAAATGTTGGTGGCTGGATCGGGCGGCTGCCGATTCATCCCGTGGTCATGCAATTCGGCGATATCATTTTTGCCGATTTATGGTCTGCGCTCGACCGCGAGCGTAAATTGATCGGAAAAATGGGAGCAGTGAACTTTCACGAGAGCAGCGTTACAATAAGCGCGCCGACTCGTTAAAAAGGAAGTGGCCGGGAGCCCGCCATTTCTCCATCGGACTCGCCGGCCAACCAACCAATCAATCAATCTGTTTTAGTTTTCGCTAGTAACGGAGACCCATGTTCCGCAGGAGCGATCCACTGATCGCGCCGTCCACGCGGAGACCGTGATCGCGCTCATACGCCTGAATAGCGTAACGGGTGCGCGGTCCCATGACTCCGTCGATCGCGCCGCGATAATAACCGGCTCGGGCCAGTCGCGATTGAACTTGGATCACGACAGATCCATTGGCGTAGCCGCCATAACCGGACCGGTCATAAGAGTAATATCCGTAGCTGTAGTCGGACGGATAGGAGCCGTAATAACCGTACGGGTAACCGTAGGAGTAATACGGGTAACCGAATCCGAATGAAACGGACGGGCCGTAAGAATAATACGGATAGCCGTAGCCGTAACCATATGAGCCGTACGGGTAGCTGTATCCGTAGGTGCGGCCACCTACGAAAACTCTGCTTTGGTCACGAGTTCGAACTGTGGCTGTATTTCCGCCCGTTGCGAAACTCCGTGTTCGGATCGCGGCTCTATTACCGCCAGTTGCGAAACTGCGTGTTCTAACCGCGGCGTGTCTGCCAGTTGTCATTGTCGTGGTCTGTTTTGCCGTCCGGACTGTTGCCTTCGAGCGAGCCCGGTCATTCCTTGGGGCCGCCATCGCCAGCGAACCGGTCAAGATCAACCCTGTGACCACGCTTAATAGGATGCGTTTTGTGTTCATAAGCCTGTTTTTTGGTTCTAAAAATTAGACGTGAGAAACAGGCCAGAGTTTCACCTTTTTTGCAGAAAAATTCGCGATCGTGCTCGCCAATGGACGCTGAGCGCAACTATTCTGCTCCCAGCTGTTTGTGAAGATGAGAATTCGCGCGATTTTCGCAGGAGCGCTCCTCGGCTGTTCGATTTTCGGATTGCCCGCCGCGACGCCGATTGAACGAAGCCTCAGCCCATCCGGCCAATTCGTCATTTACGGAGGCGATGCGGCGTGGCGGGGTGCAGTCTCCGCGCTGGCCGAGCGCACCAAGGCCAATCTGCTCGCTGTCTTGCAACGACGCGATCAATGGGGCGCCGCGATCGTAGTTAATTTGCAATCGCCCGCGGCGAATCTACCGGAAATATCGGCGACAGCTTTGCGCTTCAGCCAAACCGGATCTGGCCTGAAATTGCAAGTCGACCTGACGATTTCGCGCAAAATGGATTTCGGAGCAATGGAGCGGGAACTGTTGCGGGCGATTCTGCTCGAAATGATTTATCGGAATCAACCCGGGATTGCTTCGGGCGCGACCTATGTTGAGCCGCCAAACTGGCTGATTGAAGGCTTGCTCGCTTTGACCCCAAATCGCGATCGCACAGCGCTGACCAACGCGCTGGCAGTGCCGGAACGAATCACACCGCTCAATGAGGTTTTGTCGGAGCGGCCCGAATTGCTCGATTCCGCCGGGCGGCTTCTTTATCGCGCCTGCTCGTTCGCGCTCGTTCAGTTGCTGATCGAAAGCGCGGACGGCCACGCGCACCTCGGCCGTTACATCGACAATCTCTCATTCACTTCAAACGATCCGTTGGCCGATTTGGAGGCAGCGTTTCCGCAACTTGCCGGAAACGATGAGAAAATTTGGAAATCGAAGATTGCAGACATTAGGACTTCAGGGCGCGCTGATCTTCTGACTTTTTCGCAGACGGAGGAAAAGCTTGCTAGCCTTTTACAGACAAAATTTATGCGGACCGACGGGCGCGATAAATCTCTATCCTTCGAAGATCTTTGCCAAAGGAAGCCGGCTCCGACGCAGCGACTGGCGCTCCAAAAAGTTGGTCAGGAATTATTGTTGTTGGCTGCGCAGGCCAACCCGGCTCTTCGCTCAGTCGTCCAGGATTATCAGCAAGTTGCTACGCAGTTGGCGCTCGGAAGAATTCGTGGCCTGGCGGCACGCCTAGCCGACTTGAAAACTTTGCGCGCAAAACTGTCCGCGCGAATGACCGAAATCGACGATTACCTGAACTGGTTCGAGGCTACGCAATTGTCAACCCGAAGCGGTCTCTTTGAGGATTGCCTCAACCCTTCAAGCTTGGAGACTCCTTCCCGGGCGCATCGAAAGGACTCGTTCTCCGCTTATCTCGACGCGATGGAGGCGGAGTTCTAGGATTGTTCGCCACTGCGAATCCATCTGGCGGCGGATCGAACTTCGAGTAGTTGCTCATTCGGGCGTTTCTCATTAAGGTAGTTGCCGCGGGTTAAGCCGCGCGTTTTTCTTGATGCAGAAGATTGGATTTGCCGAAGCCCTCGATTCGATTGTGGCGAGCGACCCGCGTTATCAACGCGAGGCCTACATTTTTTTGCGCGATGCGCTCGATTTCACGACCAAGCAGCAAAAGAAAGCAAAAGGGACAACGGTGAGGCATGTTTCTGGACCGGAGCTGCTCGAAGGCGTCCGGCAATATGCGCTCAAGGAATTCGGACCGCTGGTGGTGACGGTGTTTGATAATTGGGGGATCCGTTCCTGTGAAGATATCGGTCACATGGTTTTCAATCTCATCGGCGCCGGTATTTTTGGAAAGACGGACCAAGATTCGATCGAGGATTTCAAGGCGGTTTACGATTTTCAGGACGCGTTTGTGAAGCCGTACGCCCCGGAAAAGAAAGTCGAAGTCCCGAAAAGTTTACCGGCGCCGAAAATTGTATGACGGGCGCAGCCCCGCGGGTGGCGCTAATTTCTGCGATTGTATTTAGCATGGTGAACTTGAAAGCTGCCGCTCAGGATGACTCCGCCGTCATCACTTTTCCGCCGAGTACGGCGCAAAAATGGGTCCTGCCCGACGGCCTGACGCTGGTCGTCCAGGAAGACCGAAGCGCACCGGTGGCGAGCGTGCAGGCGTGGTGCGGCACCGGCAGCATTTATGAGGACGAGAAATTGGGTGCCGGTCTCTCGCACATCCTCGAACACATGCTGTTTAAAGGAACCAAAACGCAATCGAGCAACGCCATTGCGCAAAAAATCCAGGACGTGGGCGGCTACATCAATGCTTACACTTCCTTCGATCGCACCGTCTTTTGGATCGATGTGCCGAAGGATGGAGTCCAGACCGCGCTCGCGGTTTTGTCCGACGCGATGATGAATTCGACCCTCCCGCCGGAAGAATACGCAAAAGAGCAGGAGGTCATTCGCCGCGAGTTCGCAATGGGTCTTGACGACCCTGATCGTCAGGCGGGCTTGCTCCTCTTCGCGACCGCGTATCAGCGCCATCCCTATCGGCTCCCGGTGATCGGCGAGATAGAAATTTACAATCAGCTCACGCAGGAGCAGGTGATGCAGTATTACAAATCGCGTTACGTGCCGAACAATCTCACCTTCATCGTGGTGGGAGATGTCGATGGCGAAAAAGTGCACCAGCAACTGGCGGACTTTTTCAAAAGTTACCCGGAGAAATCGCTCAAGCCGGTTTTTGTT
Organism: Verrucomicrobiota bacterium; assembly: GCA_003218705.1. Lineage (GTDB taxonomy): Bacteria > Verrucomicrobiota > Verrucomicrobiia > Chthoniobacterales > UBA10450 > AV40. The sequence goes on from QHOI01000032.1 coordinate 4,697, forward strand.
CCGGAAGAACCGCCGCAGCTCGGCCGGCGCGAAGCGCACAACGAATTCGCGACCGAGCTGACACGGCTTTCGCTCGCCTGGCACATTCCCGAGATCACGAATCCGGATGTTCCCGCGCTCGACTTGCTTTCGACGATTTTGGGTGAGGGGCGGAGCTCGCGTTTGTATCGGCGCGTACGTGAACAAGCGGGCCTCGCCTTTAGCGTGTCAGCGTTCTCCTACACCCCGGGTGACCCTGGTCTGCTCGGAGTGGATGCGACGCTCGATCCAAGGAAACGCGACGACGCGGAGAAGTTGATCTTGCAGATCATTGCTGAAGTGAAACAGGCCGGCGTGACCGCCGATGAACTGATGAAAGCGAAAAAAATGTCGCTCAGTCATCATCTCGACGCCCTCACCACCATGCGCGGTCAGGCGTCCGATCTCGGATCTAATTGGTTGCTCACCCGAAATTTGAGTTTCAGCCGCGACTATTTGACCGCCGTCCAAAAAGTAACCTTGGACGATATTCGCCGCGTCGCAGCGAGATATCTGGTCGATCAAAACCTGACGGTCACGTCGCTTAATCCGAAAGGTTCGCTTGGCGCGAAACAGGAGGTCTCAAAGCCGGCCACGGTCACGGAAATTCAAAAATTCGAGCTGTCCAACGGTCTACGTTTGCTGGTGCGGGAAGATCCGCGCTTGCCGCTGGTTTCGATGAGCGCCGTTTTCCGGAGCGGATTGCTCGCTGAAACTCCGGAGATAAATGGAATCACACGCTTGACTGCTCGCGTTTTGCTCAAAGGCACCAAGACGCGCACTGCCGAGCAGATCGCCAATCAGATCGAAGCCATCGGCGGATCGATCTCGAGCGACGCCGGCAACAACAGCATGAGCGTCTCGGTTCACCTGATGAAACCGGACCTGAAAGCCGGCGTCGATTTGCTGGCCGATGTTTTGCTCAACGCGAATTTTCCTGAAAAAGCAGTCGCGCGCGAAAAAGAAGTTCAAATCGCGGGTGTTAAGCAAGAAGAGGAGCAATTGACGACCGTTGCGCGGAACATTCTGCGCCAGGCGCTCTTCACCGATCATCCCTATGCCTTGCGCTCGAATGGCTCGCCCGAATCGCTGCAGCGCCTTACCCAGAAAGATTTGCTCCAATTCCGTGACAGGTATCTGGTCGCGAAAAATGGGGTGATTTCAGTTTTCGGGAATGTGAATGCGGCCGAAGTGAAGCAGTTGTTCGAGCGGGCGCTTGGCGCAATGAAGCCCGGCTCACTCGCGCTGACCAATGCACGGCCGCCGGCGCCGATTACCAAAACGGAGATTGTCGAAAGCAATAAAGAAAAAGCGCAGGGCGTGATCATGGTCGGCTATCGCGGCGTCGATATGTTCGACAAAGATCGATACCCACTCGAGTTGATCGACGAAGCGAGCAGCGACCTCGGTTCGCGCTTTTTCATTCGTATTCGCGAGCAAATGGGACTGGCGTATTACGTCGGTGCCAGCCAGATGCAGGGACTCGTTCCCGGTCTGTTCGCATTTTATCTCGGGACCGATCCGCAAAAAATCGAGCCGGTGAAAACGGCGTTGCTCGAAGAGATCCGGAAACTGGCAAGCGAAGGCCTCACTCAGGAAGAGGTAACCCGCGCGAAAAAGAAATTGATCGGGCAGCATCAAATCGCCATGCAAAGCAATGATTCGTTCGGTTATCAGTGCGCCCTCGACGAGCTTTATGGGCTCGGCTTCGATTATTACAAAAAACTTGAGCAGGATGTGGAAGCGGTCTCCATGGACGAGATCAAACGGGTTGCGGCGAAATATTTTCGCGACCAGCCGTATGTTTTGGCAACGGTCCGACCCCCGGAGCGGCCCTCAGTTACGAAATAGAAATAGATATGGCTGAAGTTCAAACCAGCACTCAGAGCGGAGAGCTTTCGCAGCGCTTCATCGAGTTTGTGATGATGCACGCGCAGAACGCGGCGCTGTTTCTCGGGCAGATTCCGAACCCGAAAACCGGGGAGGGCGAAGTGAACCTTGAGCTTGCCAAAATGTTCATCGATCAACTGGCGATGATTCAGGAAAAAACACGGGGTAATTTGACGAACGACGAATCGACCGTGCTCCGCAATACGCTCTCGAATTTGCAGATGGTCTATGTCGAAGTTGCGCAGCAGGCCCCGCAAGGCGCGGCGCAGCCCAAAACTCCTGCGCCTGAACCAAGCCCGCAAACATCCGCCTCCGCAGGGCCTACGACGGATAGGTCGACAACGACGCCGGAGCAACCGCCGATTTCGGCTTCGAACGAGTCCGAGTCGAAGAAAAAGTTCACCAAGAGTTACGGCTCGTGAATTGAAGAGACGCGTTGCCAGCGTCGTCGAAGGTCAAAGACCGCCGCTACATTGCCGGTCTGCTAATTGAATTACGTGCACGGTAGGGCAAGAAACGGAAACGGGAATGGCGCGAAGATCGTCGCCGAAGCGATGGACGCAGCCGAAGAAGCTGGACTCCTTTATGTCAGCGACGATCGGCCTGGTTACACGCGTAAAGCGAAAGGCGACGATTTCGACTGGCTGGACGCAGATGGAAAACTGATTTGCGATGAGCAGCGGCTTTTGCGGTTGAAACGCCTCGCCATTCCGCCGGCGTGGACTGAGGTTTGGGTTTCTCCTTTGGCGAACGGTCACATTCAGGCGACGGGTCGCGACGCGCGCGGTCGCAAGCAATACGTTTACCACGATCGCTGGCGCGAAGTTCGCGATGAAAACAAGTACGATCGCATAATCAGTTTCGGCAAGACCCTCCCAAAGATCCGCCGACGAATCGCGCGAGATTTGAAGTTGCCCGGATTGCCGCGAAACAAAGTCCTGGCCGCGGTCGTGCAGCTGCTTGAGCGCACTTTCATCCGCGTCGGCAATGAGGAGTACGCGCGCGAAAACAAATCGTTTGGGCTCACAACCATGAAAGATCGACATGTCCGGGTCAAAGGCGCGAAACTGCGTTTTCGTTTTCGCGGCAAGAGCGGACGCGAGCATGAGGTCGATGTGGCCGACGGGCGCATCGCGAATATTATTTCCAAGCTCCAGGACCTGCCCGGCCAGGACTTGTTTCAATACGTCGACCATGACGGAAAAGTGCGTGACATTACTTCACAGGACGTGAATGAGTACCTCCGCGAAATTACGGGCGAAGATTTCAGCGCAAAAGACTTTCGGACCTGGGCGGGAACAGTTCTGACCGCGATCGCGCTCAACGCACAGGAGAAGTTCGAAACCCAGAAGCAGGCGAAGTCGAACATCAATACGGCGATCAAGGCGGTCGCCAAAATTCTTGGCAACACGCCGGCGATTTGCCGGAAATGCTATGTGCATCCGGCTGTGCTCGAGAATTATCTCGATCAAAAATCAATCGACGGATTGAAGCAAACCACGGAAGACGCGCTCGAAAAAGAAGATGTCGATCTTCGCTCGAGCGAAACCGCCGTCCTTAAGTTCTTGGAATCGCGGTTAACGAAAAAAGCGGCCTAATCGCGTCAGCGACCGCCGCCGCCTGGAGTCGCGCTCGCTTTTGGCTTGGCGCTTTTGCGGACAGTGATCGTTGCCTCACTCGGTGCGGGCGGGGGCGCTTTCTCGGGAGGTTTTTTTGTGGAGGGCCAGATCAAGCGCCAAGGCTGGCTTTTTATTGTTTCGCTGAATTCCTTGATGTTCTGGCCGGTGGGTCCGAGATCGTTGATCGTGACTTTCAATTTTTCCGACGAGCTCCGCAGATTTTGGAGCGTGATCTCGATGTTGTTGTTCTCGGTCAGACTGGTGCTGATTTTCTCGATGTTGTTGAGCGAATGGGAGAGCGCGCTGTCCGGCGCGGTCATGTCGGCAATATGCTCGCCGAACAATTTGATCTGGCTGAGGGCTTGGTTCATCTCCGAGTTTTCGTCGGTGATGTGATTCAAGTTTTGCGCGGTCTGCTGGAGGTCTTTCATCGTGTTGGTCGCTTCAGCGGCAACGGGTTTGATCACTTCCAGCATTTTCGCGGCGGCTTCTCCGAGATCGGGATTGCGTTCGCCGGCAAACATTTCGCCGTCGCGCGCGCGTCCGGAAGCTTCAGTCCCTTGGGTAATGTCGATCGCCATGTCGCCGAGCAAACCCAGTTGCATTAAGCGTGTCCGCGCGTCGCGATAAACCACCGCGTTGCGGTCCACCTGAACATCGATGCGCGCTTCGTATTTTGGTGTCCCCGGCGTCGGACTCGGGGTTGGATTTGTCTCGGGCGGAGCGAATGCTGCGGCCGCTTCTTCGGCGCGGCGTTCTTCTTCGCGGGACACGGGCGAAAATAATTTTTGGACCTGACCAATCTTGCGTCCCGCCAGCATCACGACTGCGCCTTGTTTAATGCCGGCGGCGTTGTCTACGTAAATCTTGTAAGTGACGAGTGGACGGAAAAGTCCGGGCGCGCCCAGTAAGACCAAAACAAAAACGAGCACGGCCACGGTCCCAACCACCAGCAGGCCGGTCATGATTTCATTTTTTTGCAATTGCATCTTGGCTTCCTTCCAGAATGGGACCTTCGGTGCTACCGCTCAAGAATTGAGCGACGACTGGATTTTTGGATTGCTTGAATTTTTCGGGTTCAGCGTCTTCGATGATTTTTCCTTGGTACAACATAGCCATTCGCGTGCCGATGCGAAAGGCGCTGTCCATTTCATGGGTTACGATAATTGAGGTGACTTTGGATTTCTCG
>QHOI01000120.1 GCA_003218705.1 Verrucomicrobiota bacterium
AAAAGCGTGATCCGGAGCGCGAAACGCCTGACTTACAAGGAGGCCTACGCCATCCTGCAGGCGAAACCGAACGGCGAGCTCAGTCGCAGACTCCACACGGCGTGGGAGCTGGCCTCACTGCTGCGACGCAAACGATTCGAGCACGGCTCGCTCGATCTCGATTTTCCCGAAGTAAAAGTGCATGTCGATGCAAACGGCAAGCCGACCCGTTTGGAACGGGTCGAGAACGACCAATCTCACCAGTTGATTGAAGAATTCATGCTGGCGGCGAACGAAGCGGTCGCGCGCGAGCTACGGCATCGCTCCATTGCGACAATTTACCGCGTGCATGAAGATCCCGATCCGGAAAAACTCGGAGAATATCGCGAATTCATTCTCAGCTTTGGTTACAAAGTCGGCGATCTCTCGCACCGCAAAGAAGTCCAACGATTTCTGGCGTCGATCAAGGGCAAGCCGGAAGAGCAGGCACTCAAGATCGGTTTGCTCAAAAGTTTGAAGCGGGCGAGATACGCGGCACAACCCCTCGGACATTATGGTTTGGCCAAAGCCCATTACCTCCATTTCACCAGTCCAATCCGACGCTACGCCGATTTCGTGGTCCATCGCACGCTGGCTGAGCGCAATTTGCCGCGACGATCCAAGATCGACATCGGCCAAATCGAATCCTTGGCCAACCACATTTCCGATACCGAACGAAACGCGGCCGAGGCCGAAATCGAATCGGTTCGCCTAAAGAAGCTTCAGTTTTTCGAGCAACAGCTCAAGGAGCGCAATCCGGAGGTCTTTCGCGCCGCGATCATGGATGTTCGGAATTATGGCCTGGTGGTCGAGCTTCCGGACGCTCTCGTGACCGGCGTCGTGCATGTTTCCACGCTGAGCGACGATTTCTATCGCTTCGACGCAGCCCAACGCCGGCTGGTTGGCCGCCGGACAAACCGCCGATTTTCAGTCGGGGATGAAATTCGCGTTTTCGTTGCGCGAGTCGACACCTTTAAACGTCAAATCGACTTCGCCATCGCTGATCAGAGCACGAAAGGACGCCCGCGACGGCGTTAATCGGTCGCGAGGCGTTCTCGATTAAGCCGTTGGAGGGACGTTTTTTTTCCAAAAAATCTGCTTCCCTTTTTGATGCCAACCGGCCTAAACTCCGCGGTTTTTGCAGACATGGATAATCTTATCGAAGCGAGGGAGCTGCAGATCGAGCGTAAGCATTTTCACGTCGAATTTCGTGAGAACGACCGCGGCAAATTCCTTCGCATCACCGAGGAAGCACACGGTCGCCGCAACACGATCATCATCCCGAGCACGGGGGTGGATGAGTTTACCGCCGCGATAGACGAAGTAATCGACCACGCCGAGCACGCGCCGGCGTAAGAAAAAGCGCCCCGACGGGCTTGCCGTGGCCTTCACGCCGCTGCGTTGACACCTCAACCTGCGGAATTAGTTTGGCCCGTTTCCCTAATCGGGAAGATTTCATGGCAACAAAACGGAAATCGATGAGCCGAGCTTCGCCGCGGACTGGTAAATCGGCGCGAAGATCGACCCGCCGTAGGTCGCCGCGGCGACCTGCGGCGCGGCAGGCATCCGCAAAGCGCACGGCGTCAAAAAAATCGAAAACGCCGCAGTACGTCTATTACTTCGGCGATGGCCATGCCGACGGCAGCGGCAAGATGAAGCCGTTGTTGGGCGGCAAGGGCGCGAACCTGGCCGAAATGACACGAATCGGCTTACCTGTGCCGCCAGGGTTCACGATTACCACCGAAGTATGCAGTTATTTTTACGCGCACAACCGCAGCTATCCGCCGCAGCTCAAGGCCGAAGTGGAATCGGCCCTGGTCAAAGTTGAAAAATCGGTCGGCAAAAAGCTTGGCCACAGGGAACGACCGCTTCTCGTTTCCGTTCGTTCGGGCGCGCGCGATTCCATGCCTGGGATGATGGACACGATTCTCAATCTCGGAATGAATGACGAAGTGGTGGAGATAGTTGCCAAGAAAACCCGCCACGCCCGTTTCGCATGGGATTCGTATCGCCGGTTCCTGCAAATGTACGGCGATGTCGTAATGGGCGTGCAAAAGCGCCAGGGCGAAGATCACGAGCCGTTCGAGAGCGAGATCGAACATTTGAAGGACCAGCGTTACGGCAAACACGATTTCCCCGACGTAAAGTTGAGCGTCGCCGACTTAAAGGAGCTTGTGAAGCGATTCAAAGCGCTGATCAAGGAGCGCACCGGCAAATCGTTTCCACAAGATCCGAAGGAGCAGATGTGGGGATCGATCAGCGCGGTGTTCGGTTCGTGGATGAACGACCGCGCGATTGTCTATCGGCGCAAATACGGAATCCCGCATGATTGGGGCACGGCCGTGAACGTGCAGACGATGGTATTCGGAAACATGGGTGAAACGAGCGCGACCGGCGTCGCGTTTACACGTGATCCGGCCAGCGGCGAAAAAGTTTTCTACGGCGAATATCTGATCAACGCCCAAGGCGAAGACGTCGTCGCCGGCGTGCGCACGCCCCATCCAATTGCCCATCTGGCGAAGGAAATGCCCGCCGCGCACAAAGCGCTGATGAAAGTCCGTGAACTTCTCGAGCGGCATTTCAAGGACATGCAGGACCTCGAGTTCACCGTGGAAGAGAACCGGCTCTACATTTTGCAAACGCGCAATGGAAAGCGCACCGGTCACGCCGCCGTCCGCATCGCCGTCGACATGGTCGCCGAAAAACTAATTTCGAAAAAAGACGCGGTCCGCCGCATCCCTGCCGATTCACTCGCTCATCTGCTCGCACCGATCTTCGATCGACAATCAGCGAAACAGGCAAAAAAGATCGGCAGCGGGCTCGCGGCCGGTCCGGGCGCGGCGTCGGGTCACGTCGTCTTCAGCGCCGAAGAAGCGGTCGCCCGTTCAGCCAAAGGTCAGAAGGTCGTTCTCGCGCGCATTGAAACCTCGCCGGAAGACTTGCGCGGAATGATCGCGGCCGAGGGAATCCTGACCTCGCGTGGCGGCGTTTCTTCACATGCCGCGTTGGTTGCGCGGCAAATGGGCAAAGTCTGTGTCTGCGGCGCGAGCGGGATCCAGATCGATTATCAAAAGCGCACGCTCAGCGCCAACGGCACCACCTTGGCTCAAGGCGATTACATTTCGATCGATGGAACCGCGGGTGAAGTTTTTGCCGGCGAAGTGACAACTGCACCATCGGAAATCATTCAGGTGTTGGTCGATCGATCGCTCGATGCAAAAAAAAGCCTTACCTACCGCGAATACGCAAAGCTGATGATCTGGGCGGACGAATTCCGAAAACTGGGTATTCGGACAAATGCCGACACGCCGGAACAAGTGGCCAACGCGGTCGCGTTCGGCGCTGAAGGAATCGGACTTTGTCGAACCGAACACATGTTTTTCGAAGGCGACCGGATCGATGCGATGCGCGAGATGATTTTGGCCGGCACCAAAGAAGAGCGATCGCGGGCAGTAGCTAAATTACTTCCTTATCAACGAAAAGACTTCGTCGGAATTTTCACTGAGCTGAAAGGATTGCCCGCCACGATCCGGTTTCTCGATCCGCCGCTTCACGAATTTTTGCCGAACGATCACGCCCAGCAAAATGAGCTGGCAAATAAACTCGGCGTCCCCGCTGAGCAAATTTCGCGGCGTGTACACGAGCTGCACGAGTTCAATCCGATGCTCGGGCATCGCGGCTGTAGACTCGGGATTACCTTCCCTGAAATTTCCGAGATGCAAGCGCGCGCGATTTTTGAAGCGGCCGCGGAAGTGCAAGCGGGCGGAATCAAAGTGCGACCCGAAATCATGATCCCGCTGGTTGGATTTCCGCGAGAACTCAAGCTTCAGATCGACATCGTCCGGCGCGTAGCCGAGGACGTGGCAAAGAAAAAGAAGACGACATTCGATTATCTCGTCGGCACGATGATCGAGATTCCGCGCGCGGCCCTCCTGGCCGATGAAATTGCGCGCGACGCCCAATTCTTCAGCTTCGGCACCAACGATCTCACCCAAACGACGCTGGGGATGAGCCGCGACGATTCCGGAAGTTTTCTACCTACTTACGCCGAGCTCGACATCATCGATACAAATCCGTTTGCGTCTATCGATCAGCGGGGCGTCGGCCGTTTGATGGAAATGGCGCGAGATCTCGGTCGGAAAACGCGACCGGACATCAAGCTTGGAATTTGCGGCGAGCACGGCGGCGAACCCAACAGCGTGAAATTTTGCCACCGGCTCGGGCTTGATTACGTCAGTTGCAGTCCATTCCGAATTCCAATCGCGCGCCTCGCCGCCGCCCAGGCCGCAATCGCGGAATAGATGTCGATCGTTGGATCTACTTCGCCGTCGGCTGAGCGGCATGAAATGCCAGCCAGGCCTTCCAGGCGCGTTCCCAGTTTTGTTTTTCGGCCCAGCACTGGGCTTCGAGGTAGCGAAAGTATGCCGGCGAATTTCCGCGCTCACTGAAATGGCGCACGGTGTTAAGCGCGTCGTCGACCCGGCCGCTCTGCATTTGCGCGCGGTAAAGTTCATAGCCGATCGCGTAATTGTCGGGCGCAGAGCGAAAACGGCTTTCGAGTTGTTGGAGAGATGCGCCGGAAGCAATGCGCGGCAATGCGACCGGTTCGCCGTAGCGCTGAGTCAGTTCGTAGGCAGCGCGAAAATCATTGTTGGTCGCGTTATACTTGGCGACGCCGAGCCAGGCGTAGGGCAACCAATCCGGATGCTGCGTAGTTGCTCGCGAAAGTTCGGCGGCATCGCCGCGCTCAGACCAATACGCGAAGAGCGCGCGTTTCTCCATCTCGCTGAACGAACTAAGGCCGGGATCGTTCTCCAAGACTTTGCCAAGCGCGCGATTAAAATCGACGCCGGAGATCCGCGCTAGATAAGGCAATGCGAGATCGTGCCGGCTGACACCGAGCTCAGCGAGAATGCGACTGACTCCAGTACTGCGCAGCGAGGCCTTGCTCAGCATGCTCGCATACACGCCGGCACGTTCCGGCCCGGCGCGGCGCAACGCTTCCCGCCACGCGGTCGCGGCCAGGACGGGCTGCGATGAAAGCCAGACGTTGCCTTCCGCCAGCGGCAGTTCGAAAGAGATTGGTTCAAGAAAACGCGCGCGCCGGAAATCGGTGAGCGCGTTGTCGGTTTGCTTTAACTCGGCCTCGGCGACGGCGCGGGAAAAATAAAGTTCCCAGTCGAGCGGCGCCCATTTCAGTCCAGTCGTAGTAACCGCGATGGTTTCAGTGAAATTGTGCTCGCGGTTGTCGATGGTGGCGAGTTGTTTCGCGTTGGTAACGCCGACGGAGCCGGGAAGTAATTTCTCTCCTCGGGCAGCGACAACCCACGAACTGCCCACGACGAGCAAGATTAATCCGATCAAGCGAAACAAGATCGAGACCGATCGGCTCGGTTTGAAGGAGTGCGGACGATGGAGCGAGAGCCCGAGCAAAAACATGGCGGCAAACGAGGTAGCAACGCGATGACCGGAAACATCGACGAGTCCGTGGAGGGCGAACAGGATTGCCGCAATGAGGGTGGCAAGCCGAAACCGCTGGTTGGTCCCTTCGCGCAATGGATAAATTTTTCGAACGAGGAGAATGAGTCCGACGATAACAAGAACGACCGCAAGCCAGCCAAGCTCGGTCCAAAGCCAGAGCCAATCGCTCTCTGGGTGAATCGCGCGCCGGTCGCTGTAGGAAGCTGCGCGGAAAATAGCAAAGACATCTTCAAAATTGCCAAAACCGATTCCGACCCAGGGCGAATCGCGAATGAGCTGAAAGACGTCGGAAAAAATCCGCCAGCGGAAATCGCTGGAGATGCCGGCGTTGGCGAGATTGCGAAGATGAAATCGTTCGAGTGTTTGCCCGCCAAAGAGCAATAGAGCAGTGAGCAAGAGCAGCAAAAATGAGACGACGAGCGCGATTCGCGAGGGAGAACGTTGGCGAAGCGAGAAAACGCCGAGCCAAAGCGCACTGCCGGCGACGAGAATGCCGATCCCGGCGCGCGAAAAATTCAGGATGATGGCGGTAACCATCAGGGCGAGCGCCGCGCCCCAAAGGATCCAGCGTTTGCGTCCCTTGCGAAGGTCGTCCTGGCCGCAGGCCAGAATCATGATCGCAGTCAGGCCGAAAAGGTTTCCGGTTTGATTGCGATTCGGAAATGGGCCGAAGTTGCGTTCGTTGTGCCAGAACGGCGGCGCCGTTTTTGCCAGCCAGAACAAAATGCAAATCGCGGCAAGAACGACGATACTGCCAGTAAACAAACGCAATTGGAGCCGCGCTTCGCGCAATTCGAGTTGTTGAGCACAGACCAGGTAAAGCCAACTCAAGCCGGCGACGAAACTGCACAAACAGGTCAGACTGATCCAGGGCTGCGGACTTAACGTCGTCGGAAGCGAAATTCCAAAGTCGTTGAGATAAGTTGCGCGCCAATCAGGCTGAAAAAACCAAGACGCGGGCAAAAACGCGATGAGCGACCAAAGCAGAAACGCGAGCGAGACGAGATTGGCCGCGAGGCCGAGCGAAAAATGCGGCGGGCGCGCGACCAAGTAGAGTCCAAGAAACGCGACGACGATTCCCTCGCCCCATTTTTGCGTTCCACCACCAAGAAAACAGGCCAGCACCGGCAACAAAGCGATAAAGGCGTGGCTCAGCCAACGACCTGGAGTGGTTTCGTGCCGTTCGTGAAACGAGCTTTCGTGCGTTGGGTTCGGCATTTACCTGCGCAAGATTATGATATGGGAATCGCTTTTATTCTCCGAGCCAAGCGGTCGCTGGTATTGAGACGTCATGAGCCTGGGAATCTTAGCACGAGTTGAAGGTGTGCGACCATCGCGTACTCTCATGATCAGCTCAGCAAAATAGAACATGGTCACGCAACGGACGGAAGGACTTTACCGTGTCTTCCTGTTTTGCCAGATCATCATCGTCGCCGCGCTTTTCTGGTTCGGCGTCTGGATCATGGTGACGTTTTATTCGGAGGGCGGCGCGCTAACCTGGGGCCGCTACAGCATTTACTGCGGGATGCTCGTCCTCGGGTTGATCTTGGAAACGCTGAGCCGCTCAAAGAACTTTTTTCTGCAAAATGAATTGCTTCGTCCGCATCGGCTTAGTCTCCGGCAAACGGCGGCCAGCGTCGGGCTGCTCGTGCTCTATCTTGTCGCCGCCAAAGATGCGTTCATTTCGCGCGTATTCCTGTTCAATTTCGTCCCGTGGCTCTACATCGCTCTTCTTTTCTCACATTATTATCTCCCCTCGCTCTTGGCGCGGGGAATTTTCCGCCGCGAAGACAAAACGATTCTGGTCGGTTCGAGCCAACGCGTGGCGCAACTGCGGGAGTGGCTGGAGCGCAAAGCGGAAATTGGTTTGCGCACAGTTGGCTTAATTTCCGATGACGATCAGATCGACAATCCGGGGGTTCCGTTGCTCGGCCGGCCCGATCAACTTGAACAGATCATTCGCGATCACGGCATCACTCAAATCATTTTGCTCGAATTCCCGCTCTTTTCCGAGGCCAATCAAAACGTGATTCAAATTTGCGATCAGCTCGGCATCCGCTTGCTCATCTTGAGCGATCTCGAAGAACGGTTGCGCCATTCGGTGACGCACTTTGAAGATGGCGGCTTTCGATTCATTGGGTTGCGCGAGGAGCCGCTGGAAAATCCACTGAACCGATTTCTCAAGCGCGCGATCGATATCGCGATCGCGCTCCCGGTCATGCTCGTCATCTTTCCGGTGCTGGCTGTGATTGTTTTCGTCGCGCACCGACTGCAGTCGCCCGGTCCGCTCTTTCACGTGCAAAACCGCGCCGGAATGCAAAACCGACAATTCAAGATTTACAAATTTCGCACGATGCATCCCAACAATGGCGAACTATCGCGTCAGGCGAGCGAGGTCGATGAACGCGTCTATCCGTTGGGAAAATGGTTCCGCAAACTGAGCATCGATGAAGTGCCGCAGTTTTGGAACGTGCTCCTCGGCGACATGAGCATCGTCGGCCCGCGACCGCATCTGATCGAACACAACCAGCAGTTTTCGAAATTCATGGGCAACTACCATGTACGTACGTTTGTGAAGCCAGGCATCACCGGTTTGGCGCAAGTGCGGGGATTTCGCGGGGAAGCACGGAATAACGCTGATATCGAAAACCGTGTCGCTTGCGACATCGAATATCTCGAAAACTGGAATCTCTCGCTCGAGTGCGGAATCATTCTGCGCACGTTCGCACAACTGATTCGGCCGCCGCGCAGCGCCTACTAGTCGGACGGTAGCTCGCGGGGGATCTGCCGTTTTCCAAGATCGCGCATTTTCGCGCGGATCAGATATTCGTACCAGCCGATGCTGGCGCAATAAGCGAAGCCCTCGCGGCCTTCGAGAAAGCCGCCCTTCAAAATATACATGTGCAGAAAACGCAGGAGCGGCCAGCCGGGAATGCGGCTCAGGACCGGTTTAAGTGCGCGATTTCGGCGCGACGAATCTTTCGAAAACAATTCGCGCCACGAAGCGGAGCGCGAGAACCGATCCGCCGCTTCTTCACCAGAATATTGATTATGCTTCGCCCACCACGCTTCCCACCCTTTGCTCAGCGCATAATGCAAATACGGTTCACGGATGTAACCGAGTTTGCCGTCCACTCTTCCCTCCTTCTGGCCGTGGCCGCTGTCGATGAAACCCGCCCGCCCGCGCCGGACGATCCGAAGCTGCCATTTCGGAAACGAATCGCTCCGGCGCAGCCAGCGCTGATCGACCATCATTTTCCAGCAGCAATAAAAACCTGCGATTAGATCAGGCGCGTCCCGGATTCCGCTTGTGACTGCCTGCCGAAATTCCGGCGTCGCAATTTCGTCGGCGTCGAAGAACAGGATCCATTGCGTTTTCAGATCGCAATTTTCGAGGGCCCAGTTTCGTTGCCGCGCAAAAGATTCGAACGGATGATCATAAACGCGCGCGCCGGCCTGGCGCGCGATTTCCCGAGTGCCATCGTCGCTGCCGGAATCGACTACCACTGTTTCGCCAAAGCCGGCGATGGATTCCAAACAACGAGGCAGATTGTCGGCCTCGTTTTGCGTGAGAACGATGATGGCGAGTGATTCCGGCATGGGGTGATCAATCGATGCGAAACAAAGTAAAGGAAACCCCGCCGGCGTCGGCCGACGCTGATGAAATAGCTAAGCGAACGTCGTAGCGCGCGAACAAAGTGCGATAAAGTTTCGCGTCCATTTTCATGGCGTAACCCTTCCGCTGCCATTCGGCCAACAATGCATCTTCATAAGCAGCCTCCGGTGGCAAAAAAATGCAGTGGTCCCCGCTGGAAAGAAACGCCGGAATATCCTTTTTAATTTCGCCGTGGAAATCCTTCTCGTGCAACGGCAAGTTGACGTGCTCGATGTGGTATTCGAAGTCCCACGGCCATGCGTTGCCAATGATCACGGCCGGGCGGTCCTGGCACTGGTCGAAAAGTTTCCGAAGGTAGTTCAATCGGTAATACGGCTTTTGATGGACGGCTTGGAAATAACTTCCGGATACGAAAAACGGGGGCGCTAATTGTCGATCTTTGAAGATGTCGATGTTCACGACTGCTCCGAACAGAGTAAAAAAGGTGAGCGCCAGGACCAAGGCCAGCGATCGATCAACCGCGAGCAACAAAAGAAACGGCAAAGCCACCAGCAAATGCGCGGCCTTTGATGGATGGAGAAAGAAAACCGCCAAGAAAATAATGGGAACAGCGCACGAGATCATGAAAACGAAATTTCGGGATTTTATTTGCCGCGGCCACTCCCGCAGCGCGCCGACTAGCGTCCAGCAAAGCAAAAGAAATACTGGCGGCGTAAAGGCTTGAAAGATGATCCGGTAAACGCCGCCAAGGATTGATTCGCGAAAACTCATGCCGGCGGTGTAGGGCGCGCGAATGCCCATGAACAAGATCGGGAGCCAGACGAAGGAGACCGCAATCGCTGAAAGTACGACACTGACTAGCGCATATTTCCGGCCCAGCTCCGGGTTAAGCAGGCAATAAATCGGGAAAATAATTGCCGCGAACACGAGCTCAGGCCGGCAACCGGTTGCAAGCGCGAAAGAAAAGATCGACAACGACAACCGGCTAAAGTTCGGTGTCGCCGGTCGAACAACCAGAAGCCGGACCGCGACGAGCAAAAACAGGAGACCGAAAGCAAATTCTTCGCCATCGACCGCGTTAAAAAAGAATTGCGCCGAAAAAGCCAGACAGATCGCGGCTAAGAAAGCGCGCACACGTGTCGCGCCGAGATGACATAACAGATTATAAAAAATGATGAGGGTGGCGAGCGCGCCGGCAGCCTGGCAAACGAGATAGACTTTATCATCAAACTCGACGCCGAAAACTTTCTGTAAAATCCATCCGGTCGCTCCAAAGAGATAAAACTCGGTCGTGGGATGACCGGGAGGCCGCGAAACGTCGAGCTGACCCCCGTTCAACAGCGCCTGAGTCGTCCGCACGATTCCGTGGCCGTCGCCGCTGGCCAGACCCTGATTGAATTGAAGCGCGAGAATTGCGCCGTAAAAAAGGAGAAGGACGACGAAAGCCCCGTGTCGAGACAGGGCGGAGAAATTCATGCCGACGGAGGTCGCGATCTTATAACGCGACACGGGTTCCCGGCCGCGACGACGTTCTCCGGAACATCTTTAGTCACGACCGAACAAGCGCCAATCACGCTCCGCGCGCCAATCGTTACTCCCGGCAACACGAATGCGCGGGCACCGATGAACGCGTCTTCGCCAATCGTAATCTTGGCCGCGACCAGCGGCATTTCCGGTCGATCAAAATCGTGAGTGCCGCTACTGAGATAAACTTCCTGGGCGACCGTTGCGCGGGCGCCGATTTCGATTTCGCCTAACGAATACGCATTGGCACGGTCGCCGAGGCAGGCGCGATCGTGCAGCGTCAAATTCCACGGAATGGCGATGCGCGCACGCTGATGCACGAACGGGGTCCCGTCGATCCTGGCGTCGAAGACGCGGAGCCAAAACAACCGCCATCCATTGAGTGGTTTCGGCGTCCAGACACAAAAGAGCGTCCAGCAGAATTCCCAGAGCACGCTAAGAAATCGCTGACTCATTGGCCACGGCGAATCGTAGGCCGATTTCTGTGCTGGATTGACAATGGTTTCGTTAGACACAGTTCTCGATCACTCAGTAAAAATACACGTCCGTGCTGGTCACGCCAAAACGCCCCGGCCCTACACTTTCGAAAATGTTGACACCGTGCGCGCGATTCGCCCGCCCCAGCTCGCGATAGCGCCACGAATCGTCCACCACAATGATGCCGCCGGGTGCGATTTGTTCCTCTGCCGCACGAAAGCAGTTTGGCCGCACATTGGCCGTCCATTCGGTTCCGTCGACCACAATCACATCAAAGATAGATTGCCGCACCGCCTTCAAATATTCGGAAGCTAGGAACTCCTCCTCACCGGTGAACGCCACCGGCAGGTAGCGAACATTGACGTTTTCGATTCCGCGACGCGCAAGTCTTGCCGCAACGATCTCGCACCAGTGCGCATTGTCCTCCACGCTCGTGACGGATTTGCACTGCTGCGCGAAAAACAAAGTTGAGCCGCCGCTGCCAAACTCAAACACCTGCATCTCGCTGCGGAGATAGCTCTTAAGGAAATCGATTGCCGCGTACGAAAACCATGGCAGCTCGAGTTCGACGGGCTCCCTCCGGGTAATGAGATTGTGCGTGACGTAGCGCGGAACGTTGCCCGGATGTTGCAACAGGTGGCCGGCGAGCTTGGCGATGCGCTGCGAATTCGTAAGATCCATCGTTACGCCGGCTGAGTTTGCACGTGTTTGAAATCGGAGAGGAAAAGATCGGCCACGCGCTCGGGCGAGTACTCGATTGACGTGCGATGACCGGCTTCGGCCACGCGCGAAAGCAACTCTTGGTCGCCGATCACAGTCTCCATCTTTTGGCGAAGCGAATTGGCGGCAGATTTTGTGCGATGGTCAAAAATAAAGCCAGTTTCGCCGTCGCGAATAAAATCGTGGAAGCAATCAAGGTCTGAAACCAACACCGCGCAACCATCCGCCATCGCTTCCAGCGGCGCGAGCCCAAACGATTCGCCGCGCTCGGACAGGGACGGATAAATAAAAAGTCGCGCCTTACGAAACACGGACGCGAGTTCGCTCGAATCAAAAATTGGCCCGGTAAAGCTTATCTTTCCTTCCCCTTTCCCAGCAGCAGATTGAAGCGAAGCCAAATAGGCTTCGCCTCCACCGCCAAGTCGCGTTCCGGTTGGGCCAACGATCATCAATTTCCAATCAGCAAAAGCACTCCGCGCGCCGTTAACAAACGCCTCGACCAAAAGATGGACGCCTTTCTCGGGATGCACTCTTCCGACGAAAAGCATGATTTTTCCCCGATCGCCGATAGCCGCTGGAGAAGCGGTAATTGTTCGCTCCGGCGAATCCGTCCTTTGGCGGATCGATCTTGTCACCGGATATGGAATGGCTGTGACCTTGTGTTCGAGCCGTGGAGCTTCCGAGGCGATCGCGCGTGCGATCGAGTGCGATGGCGCCTGCAACCGCGCCGCTTTGCCATAAAAACGCATCTGTCCTTTAGGATAGCGTCCGACATGCACATAAATTTTGCCGCGCTTCGAATCACGCAGCAAAATCGGAAGCCAGAATGTGTTCGTCACAATGATGTCGGCCTCGGGCAAAATCGACTTCGCCCGGAGCGAATAAATCAGATCGAGAAATTTCAGCCAGAGGAGCGAGCGCGGCGTGTCGAAACCGTCAACGCGCAAATGTCTGACTCCATCGATGGTTTCTTCGCACAGAAGTTCGGGCATTTTCCGCGACACCATTACGACCTCGTGGCCGCGCTTAACGAACTCGGACGCGAGTGTAAACCAGACCTTTTCCACGCCTCCGCCCATTGTCGGCGGCACCGGGAAAAATGCGCCCAGGACGACTGTTATTTTCATTGGGCGGTCAGCGTCTCGTTTAAGATCTGCAAGAGGGAATCGACCGCGCGGTTGATTTCGAACCGTTGCTCGAAACAGCGTCGTGCGTTTTGTCGATTCATTTCACGTTCTGCCGGTGCCGTGTCGATCCAACGTTGGACCAGACGAGTTGTTCCGGCGAGATCGTCCGATTCAACGTAACCGGCGCGATCGGCCTCGATCTCACGCCAGATGTTTACCCGATTCGAAATTAAAACCGGAACACTGACGGCGAGCGCTTCCACCACCGAGATCCCGAAATTTTCCTGGTGCGATGGGAGAACGAATGCCTCCGCACTGGCGAACGCGCCTTGTTTCATCGACCCTTCCAACATCCCGGTAAAAACAACGCGATTGGTCAAATTTAAACGGGTGACTTGCCTGCGCAGATCAGATTCCCAGCCGACCTGATCTGGCCCCGCCAGGATCAAAGAAATCGAATCGTTCGACCGAAATCGCGCAAAAGCCTCAAGCAAAATGTCACAACCTTTTTTGGGGTGTAACCGGCCGAGAAAAAGAAAATTGCGACTGTTTTGCAGTTGCGGATAACGCGAGAGAAATTCCGATTTCGCATTCGACGAAATTAGGGGCGCTTCAACGCCAAGCGGTGAGACTTTTTCACGGCAACGATAAAGCCAGAACGATTTGCGCGCCTGGAAACGTTCCTCTTCCGCAGTGAAAATGACTGCAGCTGCATCGCGCAGGACGCGATACTCAGCCCAGGGCCAGTAGAGCCATTTTTTTAGATGCTTGAGCGGGAACGTTTCCTTAAACCAGGGATCGAGCATGCCGTGGGGAAAGACGTAATATGGAACGGAAGAGCCGGCGTAACGTCGCCAGGCAGCGAAGCTCAAGTATTGCCAAATGCCATTCACAATGACGCGATCATAATCGCCGCCGTGCTGGCGAAGCCAGGGCCAGAGCGTGCGCGAGTAGCGGTAACTGGTTAGGCCGGAACCGAGTGCGTGCACCGTGATATTATCTGCCGGACCGCGGTCGGCGACCGCCGCTACAACATCAGGTTCATCGAGCACGACGACGTCGAGCTTGTGGCCACGACGCGCAAGCCCGCGACTGAGCGCGAGGACTGCCGCCGCCACGCCGCCGACGCTCGGATCGAGCGTGTGCACCAATTGCAAAATCTTCAAAGCCCTAAACAACGAAACCTTCCGTCCGCTGGAAATATTTGCAGTCGTGCGAAAGCGATTTTATCGACCGCGCCGGAACGCCACCATAAAGCTGATAGGTATCGGCGAAATTTTTGTTGAGAAGAGATTTCGCTCCAAGAACGCAAAAATCGGGCAACGCGCTTCCACCAAGCAACACGCAATTGGTCCCGACAAAACAATGATCACCCACCCGCACCGGTTTCGATGATTGTCGGTTTTGTTCGATGTCGATGCTGTGAGTGATGATCTGCGAATGAAATCCGGCGAAGGTCGTGAATCGACCTATGTTAACCGAATTCGTGCAATCCAACAGATGACGATTAGTGATGGCCGCGTGCTCGCCGACGATCAGTTCTGGACGCCGATCTGTCTGGTGAGCAAAGTGCCGCGATAAGCCGAGTGGAAATCCGGTGATCCAATTGCCGCGGCCGATGGAAGCGTGCGCTTTGAGATGAAGCAGATCGATATTTTTGCAAACGGTGGCAGAGCCGATCTGACTGCCTTCTTCCATGATTAGACGATTCGGAAAAATCCAAGCGAGCCCAATCCGGCAAGTCGGATGAATTTTATAACCGAATTGGTTTTCGAGAAAGGACCGCCGCAGGTTCCAGGGCAAAAGAAAACTCAGCAGCATTAGGACCGTTTTCACAATTGCGCCCCCAAACTGCGATAGATGTCGATGTATTGCGAGACCATCCGGCTCGTCGAGAAGCGTTCGGCGTTGCGCAAACTCTTCTCACTCCAGATCGTGCGCTGCGCGGGATCGCTCAATCGAAGCAGGTCCGCCGCGAACCCGGGTTCGTCGTCCACGTCGTGAAAAAGACCGGCGTCGCCGGCTGCTTCGGGTAAAGGACCCGAGTTGCTGCACACGACCGGGCAACCGCACGCCTGCGCTTCGATCACCGGCCAACCGAAACCCTCAAACCGTGACGGATACAACAGAGCGACGGCGCGATTATAAAGTGCCTCGAGCAATTTGTCAGAGGCGTCCGGTACTTGCATCACCCTATCCGAAATTCCAAGCCGATCAGCCAATGACAACAACTCCTGCGTCAGCGCGTCGCCGACAAAAACAAGGCACGCATTCCATTTCTCCTTACAACGCGCAAAAATTCGGAGGGCACCGTCTCGATTTTTTCTGCGCAAATTTGAACCGACGTGCAGAACAAATGAAAGGTCCGGATTCAAGCCTGGGATTCCTGCGAGGCGTGCTGAAACCTGGGCCTCTGACAATTTGCGAAATGGATAATTGAGCCCAAGCCGGACAAAGTCGACCTTTGGCGAAGCGCCCCCCCGCGAAACGAGACGGCGCGCATCGGCCTCTGTCGCCTGCGAATCGCACACTACCTCGTTTGCGCGGCGGAGACCGCGCAAAATCCACCGTTGCAAGATTTTACCAGTCGGCGAAGCCGGGCAATTTGTTTCTTCGCCGAGCGCGCCACGGACAGCGAGAAGATCGTGGCAGGTCACGACCACAGGGACGTGCTCTATCCAGCCCTCATACATGGCGTTCGAGTGATCGCAAATGTGAACGACGGATGGTTTTTCTTTGGCGAGGGCGGCCTGGAGTTGTCGTGGAAATAAAACGAACTTGTCGATATAACCGAGCCATTTGGCGACGAAACTTCCCGCGCCGCGAAATTTTCCGAACCGCGCTCGCGGCACGATCAGTTTGGTCGCAATTCCGAAATTGTTGAGACCTTGCAGCATCATCGTCCCGAAACGCTGCATGCTTTGCTGCCGATCGAGCGGATAATTACCGATCAGCAGAACCATTGTTGTGTTCGGCGCCGATCTCGGGCCCGTGAATGCGACTTGCGAAAACCGATCGGCGCGGGAGCGGTTTTGCCACGGACTGATCCGCGATCGGAGGCGCAGTTGCGGACGAATCAGGGACTCGCGGCCGGGTGGCAGCGAGACAAAGGCCATTGAGAATCACGGCGAAGCCAAGAGTGGTAGGCTGACCAAGTTGTCCGTTTAAGAGCATGACAAAGCCAGAGCTAAAAAGCAGGATCGGAAGGAGATTGCCACGCTTGAGCGCGATGAAACTCAGTCGCCCGAGGTGGAATGTTAAAAGGGTTCGCCAAATCAAGAATGCCAAGCCGAAAATAGCTCCGCTTTCCGCCAACACGCGAGACCACTCATTTTCAGCAAGCAAAAATGCCGGTCGACCAATCAGAATGCGGCCGCCGACGTTTGTGCCAATGCCGAGGCCATAGCCAAAAAACGGAACTTTATCGATATGACCCAGACCTTCAGTGAATCCGCTGATGACACGGTCAACCGTCCCGCGGATGACGGTTGTCTCGGCGGCCTCTGCCGCCGAAGTAAATCGGTCCGAGAGAATCTGCAAACCCTCTTTGAAAATCGGCAGTCGACTAATAACTATCGCGCCGATGACGACAATGACGAGAGTCCATCCGAATCGATTCACCGCCCGAGGCCGGACGATCAAGATGACGGCAACCGCTGCGACGACAAGCAGCACCGAAGCAACGGAAGATTTGCTACCGGAAACGGCGATGCCAATGACCAGCGCGGTAGCTGCGCCGATGAGTAGCCAGTTCTTATAAACAGTTCGAGTGAGCGCGCCGTAAATGAGAAATGCTGCCGCGACGCTCATATAAAAAACGGGACCCGAGATAAAGGAGAACGGGCCGGGTGGACGAATCTTCCCGCCGCCGGCGGTGAGCTGTTCTGCTTCGCCCAAACCGGCGGTTCGATTTATGAACGAATCGGGCGACGCTTTGAATTGCGCAGCCATCAGCAGGCCTATCGGAATCATTACGAAAAGAATCCACCAGCCAAATTTTTTGACATCCTCCTCATCAAAGACACTTGCCATTACGAAAATGAGCGGCAGATGCAAAAAGTTGGAACGAAAGCCGTAAGCCGTGACCTCAACCATCGCCTTTAGCGGCAGATAGGGAAAAAGGGGTGAACCAAGAATAGCAACGGCCGATAAAACGCCGATGATCCAAAGCGAAACGGCCCAAACATTTCGAGGAAACACCTGAGCCTTGATCGCGTAAAAATAAATCCCCAGCATCACCGGATCACGTATGAGAAGGAGCGGATTGGAAAAGCGGGGCAGGACCCACTTCCGAAGAGCGCCTTCAACCAAGAGCAACCAGAGATAAAGCCAGATCAGTTGGCGAACACGGTGCTTTGCTTTTTCCTCGGGAGTTTCGGTGCTCATTGACAGGTCAAGGCGCGGACCGCGGCAACGATGCTCTCGCCGTAGGCGCGCCAGCTAAATTCAGCGGCGCGTTTCCTCGCTGCAATACCCATGCCATCAACCAGCGACCGATTCGCCACGCACCAACTCATTTTTTCGGCGAGCGCTTCCGGTGAGCGAATCGGCACCAAAAATCCGGTCTCACCGTCAACGATCACATCGTCGGCACCTGCGTTCTTTGTTGCGATCACGGGAATTCCGCACGCCATCGCTTCCTGCTGCACCAATGCGCGGCCCTCGACGATCGAAGGCAAGATAAACACATCGCAGCTTTGCATGAGTCGAAGCACTTCGCCATGCGGCCGGGGCGGTTCATAGATGAAATCAGCAAGACGGTCTCGATACCAACTTAATGGACACAAAAGCGAACCCATGACCACGAGCTCAATTTGTTTTGAGTTCACCAGCCTCATTGCTGCAAAAAGATCCGCCAGACCTTTTCGTTGCGTGAGCGCACCCGCGAACAGCACTCTCAATCGGCCCGAACTCCTGCCGGCGGCATTCCTTAGATCGACATCCGGCGAGCCGAACGGTGCGATCAAACATTGCTTCTGCGCGCACGCTTCCGGCGGGAGTGATTCCAGGACAAATCTGCTTGGACAGACCACCAGATTCGCCAGCTGGAGCTCCTGCGTCTTGCGCGAGAGTTTCTCGTCCGAATCTCGTGTCGCGCCCAAGGTTGGTTCCCAATCCGGATAGCGCTCGGCTTCTTCAAGCAGCAAACGCCGGCTGATCTGCCAATAAGCAATCGGGAGATCATAAATTCGTTTGAAGCCGCCGTCCCGCGCCGCGCGAAAACTTTCGAGCGCGCCGTCTTCGTAAGCGTAAATGGAATCGACCGCTGCGTGCGGTTCGATTTTGCGCAGCCGATCGGCGACTTTTCGATCCAGCTCGCGAAGCACCGCATCGATGCTAAATGCACCGGTTTCGTGTTTAGAAGCGAGTCCGATCGTTCCAGCGAACAGGCGAATCATTTCCCGCCGAGGAATGGTGCGCGTGCGCGCTCGAATTGTCGCTGGAAAGGAACGGCGCTGTAAAATTTCGCGGAGCCGCCGCGGCAGAGCGAGATTGATCGGCGATTTGGAATTCCAGCTCAGGGTCGTCCAGAATTCGCACAGGATTCCGGCGCGATCGAAAGCGTCGAGCGTGGCGCGGACAAATTCGTTGCCGGTCGGATGAGAAAGTAAAATCATGCGAGCATCTTTCGCATCAATCGAAGGTAGGCCGAGGCGACGGCGTCGGCCTGAAACTTTGCCAGATGCTCGGCGGCGTGTTGCCGAAGGCTCGTCTGCAAATTCAGGTCGCTGAGCAGACGTTTCAATTGCTCAGCCAGCGCGGGGACGTTTTCATTTTCGAAAGTTAGCCCGCACGGGCCGATCGCTTCCGTTAATCCGCCTTTTTCCGAGCCGACGACGACGCAGCCACATGCGATTCCCTCCAACGCCACGATCCCAAATGGCTCAGCCCAGCGTGACGGAACGACCAGCACGCGATGTCGATTCAAAATCTTAGCCAGAGCCGCTCCAGATCTTTGGCCGGCGAAAGTTACTTGTCGATCCAAAGCAAGTTCGGTTGCGAGTCTTCGCAGATTTTGTTCTGCCGGGCCGGTGCCGATGATCGTCAAGTTGGGCAGTAAATTGTCGTTCTGCAAAAGCTTGAGTGCGTGCAAAAGCAAATCGGCCCCTTTGTCGGAGACGAGTCGCCCAACGAAGACAAAGTCTCTGTCGCGCGTGACACTCGGTATCAATCGAAAGACCCGTTCGTCATAGGGATTGCCGATGACAAACGAATGTCCGCTGATGCTGTCGGCCACCGCTTTACTGATCGCGACATTGGTAACAGAGCGAAGAACTGCTCGCTTGATGCGATTGTTCCAGCCGACGACGCCACGCGCGTTTTTTAGCCAGGTCTGATGAACAACGAGTGTTGGTTTTCGCAAGACCAGTGCCGGAAGCAAACTGCGCAGGCTGATGTTGTTCTGAAAAAACAAATCACTCCAGCGAAGCAGTCCAATCAGTTTCGCAATTGAAGGTCTCCTGCTCACTCGATAATTCGCTTCGCGAACGTGATCTCCGGGCGTTTGCGTAATGACGTGAACTTCGTTGCCGGCAGTCGCGAATTCTTCAGCCAGGTTTTTTGAGACGGACTCGATTCCGCCGACGCTCGGATAAAAGAGATAAGACGAGAGAAGAATTTTCAAAACTGTGCGCGATGTCGACGCGCTAGGAATAGTCGTTCCAGACGGTTCGCAACATTTGTTTGCGTTTCGCGAGCTTATCTTTCGCAATTGGATCCGCCGCAGACGCGCGCGCGAGAATCATTGTTTCCAGGCAATGTCGCAGAAACAGGAACGGTTTGAGCAGACCGGCGTGTTTGCCGCGGTGTCGCTTCAAAAGCCGGAAGCGATTGCGATGGAAATCGAGCGCACGATTGGCCGACCAGGCGGAGAGTTGCTTGAGATTATCATGGACGACGTGGTCGGAGGCGATGATCGCCATTTTCCAACCGAGCTTGGCGCAACGCCAGGCCCAATCAAGGTCGGTATCGGAAAAGGGGAAATTTGTGGCGTCCAATCCACCGCTCTGTTCCCAAGCCTTGCGGCGAACCAAGAGTGGGCTGGTAAAAACCACATCGCACGTCCGCCAGCGAATTCCGTCACTGAGGTGCCAGGCGGAATTGTTAGGAGCGTGCAGATTCAATCGCGCTGCGAGATTTTGTCCGAGCACGAATGATAAAGCGGTCGGAAAGCGCATTCCGTAACCATAGAACTTGCCGTCATGTTGTTTCACGGTGAAACCAGCGGCGGCAAGCTGCGCCTCCCGTTTCAGAAGTGACATGCCTTTCTCCAACGGTTCGGGATTTGTCAGGCAATTGTCCGTTTCATAAAGCAAAAGCCAGCGACACTGTGGAAAGCGCGCAATCGCCTCGGCGCACCCGATGTTCACGCCATCGCTAAACGAGCGACGATCCGGGGAAGCTTTGATCACGAAAAAATTCTCCCCAGAATGATTTTCGCGCCACGCGTTGAGAAATTCGGAGCTGCCGTCGTTCGAACCGGCTTCAAAAACAATGACCGCCGAAGGAAATCGTGCGCTCCGCAGCGCCTCCGTTAGCGAGCCGAGCGCGCGCTCCAAGAGTGATCGTCGATTAAACGAATTGATGATTGCGACCAATTCGATCGGCCGTTCGGAATTCTGATTCATTGAGCGCCGTTCAAACCAAATATGCTCGCGATGGTTTGGACGAGGGATTCCGAAGAAGAGTGCCGTTGGTACCAATCATAAATGCCAGAAGCGATTTCCGCGCGCCCGTGCGCGTCAGGAATTTCGGAGCGATCTGGCTCAACAAAAAATGGGCCTGGTAAGCGATCGCTGCCGAGCGAGATCGCTGAGCCACGATGCGGAAAAACCGGAATCACGGCGTGCGCGCAAGCCGCCGCGAAAGCGCTCGATTTCAAAATAACCGAGGTCTCGACGTTAGGGCGGTGAAAATAATCGAACCAGGCGAAGGAACAGGTCCGGAAAATTTCCGATGCCTCGATCGCGGCGATGCGAGGACGGTAATCCGATTGAACTGCAAGATCGACCAGCAATGAGCGTGTGACCGGATTTTCGTTGCCACCGAGGACAAACAAGGTGCGCGGAGCAACCGAATCAGGAATGCGACGGATGAGTCGACGAAACGATCGCAGTGAACGTTGAACCAACGCTGTGCCGCCAACGATCGCCCACCGATGCGGATCGCGATGAACAATTTGATTCGGAGAAAGGGACGGCTCTTCCAATCCCGACGGCACAGGATGCAGCTGAACGCGAGCATCGGGAACCATGCGCTTCAGTTCAGAGAAGAAATTGTCGCTGCTGACAATGCATTCGTCCGACAAGCAAGCGACCGATTTTGCCAGATGGATTTGGACCGGCCGCAACCAAAACGCGCTCGTCCAGGGCGGTCCCGACGCGTAGAGCTCGTGAAAAATGGTCACCAATTTTCCGCGATGCTGTTTGCGTAACGCTCGCAAGATCGACAATAGGCGAAACGGGATACCACGCTTCTGGAACCCGTAATTCACGTAATGCAGAAGCACGTGCTCGTATTTTTGCTCCGGCTCATCAAGCAAACGATTGAGAGATAAAACATCGAAACCGGCTACAGAAGGACTGGTTGACCCCGGTTCTCGGTCGAACCGTTTGCTCGCGAAAACCGTTTCATAACCGAACTGGTCGAAGAGTTTCTTTGCGATGGTAAGCGCGTAATCTCCGACGCCGTCGATTCCGCCAGGAAAGTTGGGAACAATTTGGAGAAGCGTGCTCAAACGGAAACGGTTTGCGCTGTGCGCGCGTGATTTCCCGATTTTTGCCGGGCAAGCGCGATGGTGTATTCCCGAATCGTATCAGAGGCGATCTGCTCCCAGCGGAATTGTTGGGCTATTTGGCGGCATTTGCCGGAAAGCGCGCTGTAATCACTCTCGTTCATCCGCAAAATTTCCAACGCGCGATCCGTCATCGCGTTCACGTTTCCGACCGGAACCAAAAGCTCAGCGGCGCTGGTATTCAAAATGTGTCGGGGGCCAGGCACATCGTAGGCGATCGTAGGAATACCGCAGGCGAGTTGCTCGAGTACCGAGAGACCGAATCCTTCAATGTAACTTGGAAAAAGTCCCACCGCGCAGCTGGCGATCAAATGTGGAAGTTCCCTAGGATCGTAGCTTGTTAGACAGCGAATCGATTCATTCGACGAAATCCGCAGATCATGGAGGACTGTTTGTTCATCTGTCATGGTGCCGAGGAATGCGAATCGCGCGGATGGCACCGAATCCAAGATGCCGCGCACAGTTTCCGGCCAATCGCGTGAACCTTTCCGCACGCTCCACATCCCCAAGAAGCAAATTTCTTTTCGGGCCAAACGTTCCGATGCTGATCGGGCAGCGTCAGCGAGGCCGGCGCGCTCGGTTTCGTTTAAGCCATAAGGCAGAACAATGACCCGCGCGGAAGCGGAACATTGTTCAAGGGATCGCTTTTCTTCCTCGTTCGGAACATTCAACAAATCGCAATGAACCACTGCGCGGTCAGCCTGGCGCCGGAGCAGCCAGGACGTAAACGGGTAAAAGAGCCGGCCAAGAAATTTTCCGCGCGGCTGGTCCGGCCATTGATGCCGACTAAACCGGATGAATTCATCGTAAGCCAGATACAATCCGATCGAGCGGCCGACCAAAAGGCCATTGAAGCGGAGGGATTTTTTCGAGAACGGAAGCGTGCCGATCAAACAATCGATCACATCGTATTTTCGAACATGGCGCCGAACGTAACGAGCGGCCCGATATGGAAAGATCGCTTGCCGCCAGGCCGAAAGAGCGCGCGAACGCGTCGGCTTCGGAAACGCGTCGCTGAGACAAAATTTATCAATTTTGTGGCCGGCTTTTTTCCATTGCTCGGACAGTTCCAGCCACACGCGAGCAGCGCCCAACCGCGGGTCCCACGGAAGATTCACAATGCCGAGAATGCGAAGCGATTTTTCCACGATTTGTTTACTGAGAAGATCGATGGGCCAAGGCAGTCCAAAATTTATGTCGCACCGGATTGACGTAATGCCGGATAGCGAGCGACTGACTGGCATATCGATCGCGGTAAATAAATTGATCATCCAATTGCAAAACGAACTTCCCCGGGTCGAGCGCGACCGCGCCGTTCGCGTGCATACATAAATGGGTCACGGTTTGATTGGTGAAAAAATTTGGCGGACCGCTCAACATTCGTAATCGCTCCAAGCCAAGCGACCAATCCAGTTTTCGAAACAAGAGAACGAAGCCGGTGTTGGTTGGATTTTGTTTTTCTGCCGGATCGAGAAGGAGACGTTCATCGCCGGAGAAGTGATAATCGGCCAGATAAAACGCAGGAAACGCCGCGCTTTGGGACAGATTTGCGAGCTCACGCGCTTCCGGAAAAAAAAGAACATCAGAATCGGTGTAAAGAGTCGGGCCATTTGTTGGAAGCGACATTAGAAGGGCAAGTTGTTTACCGGTGGGATGCTCCCGGAGATAAGATTGAATCGTATCTGGCAATCCTGACGGCAAAATTGGCGGCGTTTTTTTGACACGCACGCAGCGGTCGATGTTTTTCAATAACTCGATGCTCGCAGCAGTATAAGATCCGTCAGAAACGACGGTGAATTGTTTCGGCCGGCCGGCGTGAGCAAGAAACGAGCGAATCGAAGCAACCTGTTCTGGAAGCGTGTTCTCTCCAGAATAGGCAAATACGTCCAAGGGAAGTTCGCGGACGATGCGCGCGGGGTAACGGACGATCAGCGGCAGTGCCGCGTAATAGAGGGTACGGGCGATTTTTCCTTCGAGCCGCGCGGAATGGTAGGCCACGTTCATCCCGTCACTGGAGCGAAAGTGCGGAAGCCGCGGTAACTCAGAGCCAGGTTGAGAAGCACACTCGGCGCCGCCGATATCAGATTAAAGATGAGAACGCCCGAGACACTGGAAAAGTCGGTGAACGGAATGAGGGCGACCTGCGTGGCCAAAGTTAAAGGAATATAAAGCCACGCTCCGGTGATCCACGCTTTGGAAGCATTGAGCAGCCAGAGCGTGCCGCTCAAGGCTGAGATCACTGCAACGCTGATCATTAAAAGCAGCTCGCGATGCAAATGCGCGTAACGATTGCCGAGAACAAAAAGAAATTGTTCCGGAAAGAAGGCCGCACCAGCGATCACAGCCGAGCTAAACAGAATCACTGCGCCGACAATTCCAATATAAAACCAATGCAATTTTCGCTTGTCGTGGCACCGGGCGAAAGCGGGTACGAAGATATTTGTCAGTATATTCATCAGCACCGTGAAAATCATGGCGAGACGTCCGAGCGCTCCCACTTCCGCAACTGATGCAGCATGACGCCCGAAAAAACTGATCAGGAACACTGTGATCTGTCCCTGAAAACAATAGAACAGCGAATTCGCGGCGAGCTTTTTGATTAGTCGCACGATTTCGCGTCGATCGTCGGCATTCTCATTCGCCTTGAGATCGACGATTTTCGCGGCGTAGGCGCGGAGCAGGAAATATTGCAAAAGAAAAGCGGCGCTGGCGATAGCGACGGCGAGTCCGGCAGTGGCGAAAAAATAAACCAGGCCCAGAATCAGCAGCAGGCGAAAGATTGCGCAGGTGAAATCGATCTTTTGAATCCGGCCAATATCCGAATGGAGGCGTGGCACCACGCTGAAGACATCGACCGAAAGCTGGATGGAAAATCCGGCGAGAACGAACGCGATCAACAGCAGCGTGTAGACCGACGAGGCGCCGTTCTTGGTCAACATCGCATACAAGATCGGGGCAACGATAATGACGCTGGCGGCGGCGAGTTTTCTGCGCACGGCCAGGCCGGTATTAATCAATTCACCGAAACGATGTCGATCCTGCCAAACGCGGCCACCGATAGAGACCAAACCCACGCTGATGCCGATGTCGGCGAGCAACATGAGCGCGGCCTGCATGGCGTTGGCGATGGTG
>QHOI01000033.1 GCA_003218705.1 Verrucomicrobiota bacterium
TTTTGCTCGAGCTGCTCCGCGTTCAGAATTTCAAAATCAACCGCGTCGTCGAGATCGTGACTGTGGTAAGTAATCTCGTCCGCCAGATTCGCGATCTGTGCTTCGAGCGAAGGGCATTTATATTTTTGTCCGCCCGGTGACGTCGCTTCGTAAAAATCCTGATGCTTTTGCAAACCTTCGCGGACCTCGAAAGTTAAATTCAATCCCGGGAATTCCGGATACGCGTTCTCGAGCAATTCGACTACCCGCAAACTTTGCCGGTTGTGTTCGAATCCGCCGTGGTCGCGCATGCATTCGGCCAAAATTTCTTCGCCGGAATGGCCGAACGGCGTGTGCCCGAGATCATGCGCCAGCGCGATCGCTTCGGCCAAATCTTCATTCAGCGCGAGCGCGCGGGCAATCGTCCGGCTGATCGACGCGACTTCAATTGAATGGGTCAGCCGCGTGCGCAAATGATCGCCGGTGCCGTTCAAGAAAACCTGCGTCTTATATTCGAGCCGGCGAAATGCACGCGAATGAATGATGCGGGCACGGTCGCGTTGAAACTCCGTCCGATAGGCATGGCTCTGTTCGGGATATTTTCGTCCGCGCGACTCGCCGGACTTTTGCGCGAACGGCGCGAGGGTGGTGCGCTCGGCCGCTTCCATCTCCTCTCGCGTTCTCCAACCGTCTTTCACTTGGCGATTAATCCTCTGATGTCGATCTTGTCGGTGGCTCGCGAGCCGCTTCCAATTTTTCGCGTAATGCCCGCTCCGCTCGCCGCGCTTCCAATCGCAGCACCAGCAGATCGAAGAGGGCGAGCAACAGAGCCGTAAAAGTGAGCCAGATGCAGACGATCCAAAATAAAATGACGCGCCATGGATGTTCCCGCGGATTCAAGCCCGGCGCCAAAATTGTAAAACCTAAAATCAGCAACAGCAGCGCGAGCGCGAGCAAAAACAGCATCGCTTTCCGGCGGCTGTTCCGATCGCGAATCACTCCGCGGGTCGCGTGCACGACAAACGACGTTGCCTCCAACTGTTTTTCGTCGGGCGATTTTTCCATCAAACAATTTGCCAGCGACGCGCGCTAGCTAGCTACTTGTCGATCTTACAATTCAAAAAATTCAAGACAATCGACTTCTCAGGAACAATTCGCAGTGCTTTGATAGCCCGGGATGAGAAAAGCGAAGAAGAAAACGGGATCACGCACAAAGAAACCCGCGGCAACGAAGGAAAACCAGAGCCCAGTCTTAAAAGAGCGCCTCGAAGCGGAGTTCGCCCAGGCGGTGAAAAGCGCGAAGACCTACGTCGGAAATCCTCAACGGTTGCAGTCGCTCTTTCAGGAAGCGGCCAAGCAGGCCGCGTCGATGCCGAAGGATCCGTTTGCAGAAACGTGGCCATACTTTCAGGCCATGTTGCGTTTGATTCGCGCTTATTCCGAAGGCAAATACCGCGACGTCCCCGAGAGCACGCTGGTCGTGATCGTCGCGGCAATCATTTACGTCGTAAATCCGCTCGATGTAATTCCGGACGCACTTCCAGCACTCGGTTTTCTTGATGACGCGACCGTTCTGGCACTGGCCGTTCGTCGAAGCCGCCAAACTTTGGACGATTTCATGGCGTGGGAAACCGCCCCCTGATAGGCAGGCAGCGGTTGTCCAGTTTCGCCAAGAACACAGCCATTGCGAGTGTGCCAAAACTGGCTCTCACTATAAAAGGACATGAAGCGCGCCCGACAACCGAAGTCACGAACGGAAAGATTATCAGCCCCAAAGAAGGACGACGTCTCTCCAAAAAGGGCGCCTCGCAGTCCTGCTTTCTCGCAAGCTCTAACCAACGCTCGGTCCTATGCCAAAGATCCGGAACGATTACGTCAACTCTTTAAGGAAGCAGTAAAAAAAGCTCCGACGATACCGAGAGACCCGTTCAAGGATCTTTGGGCGTACTTCCAGGCGATGTTGCGTTTGATTCGCGCCTATTACGGCCGCGAATACCGCAATGTCCCTCTACAAAACCTCGTGATGATAGTCGGCGCGATCATTTACATCCTGAATCCGTTCGATCTTATCCCCGATTGGATTGCCGGCCTCGGTTTTGCCGATGATGCAGTTGTCCTGGCGTTTGCGGTCCGACAAACACGGCAGACGCTGGACGACTTTATGACATGGGAAATCGCCTCGCGCGAGCGGCCTGCGCTCTGATTTCTGCATTATACCAACAACAGCGCCGGGTTTTCGAGCAGGTGGCGGAGTTCTTTCAAATACTCCGCGCCGAGTGCGCCGTCGATCACGCGATGATCACAGCTCATCGTGATCGACATCCGATGGCCAGCGACGATCTGATCGCAATCGTCGATCACTGGAATTTTCGTCACGTTGCCGATAGCGAGGATGAATCCTTGAGGTGGATTTATGACCGCACTGAATGAATCGATTCCCATGCCGCCAAGATTTGAAACGGTGAACGTGCCGCCCTGAAATTCCTCAGGCTTCATTCGCTTGTTCCGCGCCCGACTGGCGAGGTCTTTTACCTGCTCACTGATTTCACGAAGCGATTTGTTTTGCGCCGCGCGAATCACTGGCGTGAGCAATCCATTTTCGATCGCAACCGCAACACCAAGATCGACATCAGCATATTGAATAATTGCATCGCCATCGAATGAAGCGTTCACTCGCGGAACTTTGACCGCCGCCTGCACGGCCGCTTTCAAAACAAAATCGTTCACCGTGATTTTGGCCGTGTCCGCGCCTTCGCCGGCGGATTTCAATTCTTCGCGCGCAGCCATCAGTGGCGCGGCATTGATCTCGATCGTAAGATAAATATGCGGAATCGGCCCGAGGCTTTCGACCAAACGCTGCGCAATAATTTTGCGCATTCCGGAGAGTTGAATCCGCGCGCCTTCACCGGCCTTGATTAAAGGAGCGGGTTTTGGTTGGGCTTTTGCACCGCTGCGGTCAGCGACCGCGGCTACAGATTTTGCTGCCGCGCGGACATCGGTTTCAGTGACCCGACCTTCGGGACCCGTTCCCTTCACGCTCGCAAGGTCGACACCGAGCTCGGCCGCAACCCGCCGCGCGACCGGTGACGCTTTAACTCGAGCCTCTTCGGTCCGAGCCGGACTGGCACTTGCCTCCACCGGTTTCTTCTTTTCCTGTGGCGGTGCCGTTTCCTTTTCTTTTTTCTCAGCCGGCGCGGGCTTTTCCGTTTCTGCTTGCGGCTTCTTTTCCGTTGTTACTTCGGACTTCTCTTCTTTTTTTACGGGTTCCTTTTTTTCTTCTTTTTTCGGAGCTTCTTCTCCTTCGCCGCCGATAAACGCGATTTTATCGCCGACGTTCACCTTCCCCCCTTCTTCGACGTAAATTTCGGTGAGCGTTCCGTCCTCGGGCGATTCCCATTCCATCGTCGCCTTGTCGGTTTCGATTTCAGCAATGACTTCGCCGGTCGAAACTTTGTCGCCCTTTTTCTTTTTCCACGAGACGAGCGTCCCCTCGGTCATGGTGTCGCTCAATTTCGGCATTTGAACTTCGGGCATGGGTCGTTAGGCGTAGCAGACTTTTTTCACCGCGGCCATTAACTTGTCGGCATTGGGCAAGACAAATTTCTCAAGTCGCTCGTTGTAGGGCATTGGCACATCCTCTTGAGAAACGCGCATGATCGGCGCGTCGAGCTCATCAAAAATATTTTTCTGGATGCGATAGCAAACTTCGGCGCCCACACCGCAGAAGGGACGATCTTGTTCGACAATCACCGCGCGGTGGGTCTTGGACACCGAATTGAAAATGGTGACCTCATCGAGCGGCTTGATCGAGCGAAGATCGACAATCTCCGCGGAAATATCTTCCTCCTCCAGCTGCGCGGCGACCGCGATCGCAAGTGGGACAGTTTGGGCGTAACAAATAATCGAGACATCGCTACCCTCGCGTTTCACTTCGGCCTGGCCGAGTGGAATGAGCAACTCTTCATCGGGTGGTTCGACCATTCCTTTCGAACTGTAGAGAAGCTCCGCTTCGAGAACGAGAACCGGGTTGTCGTCGCGCACGGCCGTTTTCAATAAACCCTTGGCGTCGCGCGGCGTAGCTGGCGTGCAAACCTTCAGGCCGGGCGCGTTGGCATACAGAGATTCCGTCGCGTGCGAATGGGTCGCGCCAAGTTGGTGCGCGGGTCCATTCGGGCCGCGGAATGTAATCGGGATATTGAACTGGCCGCCCGACATCATGAACATGTTTGGCGCGTTGTTCACGACCTGATCGAAAGCGACCAGCGAAAAGCTGAAAGTCATGAATTCGATAATTGGGCGCAAACCGACCATGGCTGCGCCGACGCCAAGTCCGGCGAAACCGTTTTCGCTAATCGGAGTGTCGATAATTCGCTTGGGTCCAAATCGTTCGAGCAACCCCTGGCTTACTTTGTAAGCGCCGTGATATTCGGCGACTTCCTCGCCCATCAGAAAAACATTCGGATCGCGCGCCAATTCTTCGGCCAGCGCTTCGTTCAATGCCTGACGGTAAGTGATCTCTCTCACGACTCCGCCTTTAGAGCTGGCGCGCCCTCGCGCCGTTTCCACTCCGGTTCGATCGGTCCCTTGAAGTAGGCGTAGTTGTAAACTTTCTCGACCGGCAACTCCGGGCTGCTCTCAGCAAATTTCACCGAAGCGAGCACAGTCTCCTTCGCCTTCTTGTCGAATGCATCAAACTGTTCGTTGGTCAGTTTGCCCTCACGCGTGAGCTGGGCGCGCAGACGAATGATCGGATCGTCCAGCCGATATTTCTCGAGCTCTTCCTTGGTTCGATAACTCGCGGGGTCGGACATCGAGTGGCCGCGGTAACGATAAGTTCGGATCTCAACAAAAGCGGGATGCGGATCTTTACGGATCGAAGTGACGATTTCGCTCAGTTTGTCGCGCACTTCGCGGAAATTCATCCCGTCGACGATGTCCCCGGGGATGTCGTAGCCTTCGGCGCGATCGACGATTTGCTTCAGCGACGTCGATCTTTTCACCGACGTGCCCATGGCGAAGAGATTGTTTTCACAAATCAGGACGACCGGCAGTTTGTAGAGCGCGATCAGATTCAACGCTTCGTGGAAGGAACCTTGATTGATCGCGCCGTCGCCGAAGAAGCAAAGTGTGATGCGATCTTCCTCGCGATATTTCGACGCGAACGCCATTCCCGCGGCAAGCGGAACGTGCGCGCCCACAATCGCGTGCCCGCCGTACATGTGATTTTTCTTGTCGAAAAAATGCATCGAGCCGCCGAGCCCTTGGGAACAGCCGGTTGCTTTGCCAAAAAGTTCGGCCATGCACGCATTTGGGCTCGTGCCGCGGGCAAGCGCGTGGCCGTGATCGCGATAAGCAGTGATGATGTAGTCGTCATCGCGAACGGCGGCGACTGCGCCAACGACCACAGCCTCCTGCCCAATGTAAAGATGACAGAAGCCGCCGATCTTCTGCGCTTGATACTGCTGGCTGGCGCGTTCCTCAAAACGCCGGATCAACAGCATCAGCGAGAGCATTTCGACTTCGTCGCGCTGCTCCACCGGCTGCATGAAATCTAAGCGACGCGAGGCAATGCAGCGCCAGCATGTCGGCTGGTTTTTCGCCCGAAGTTCATGCACGCCACGAACAACGCGGTGAAAAAGAGATCGCCGAGAAGCGAATTGCGCAAAAACATCCAGGCAGGCGTGGCGCCGTTGTAAACGGGCAGCCCGATGCTTTGCGCCTGTACGAAACCAGCGAATGTCTTCGGATAACTCGGCTCGTACACCCATGAGACGCAGTTCGTGACAAAGTAAAAGATCAGCGACGCTGCAATTGAGGCCGGCAGCAGCGTCTTCAACGAAGCGCGGTTTTGCAGCGACCAGCCGAGCAAGCCAATGAGCGCAAATCCCACGTAATGCGAGATGACAAATGGGCTCCCCATTGACGCGTGATAATGAAAGACGTTTAAAGCCACATCCGACAAGAGCAATGAAACCATTGGAATAGTCAGCTTGTAGCGAGTCGGGAAATAAGCCGCGCCGCAAAGCGCGATCGCAGCGAGTGGCGTGAAGTTCATCCAGCCGACGGCGTCGATTGGTCCAAAAAAGCCAACCAGGATGCGAAAAAGAATCGCGGATGTAACGAGGAGAAGAGCAGGGATCATTCGGAAGAATCTATCTGTCCGGCTCGATATGCAAAGGGCATTTGGAATCGTCATTTCGAGCGAAGTCGAGGAACCCTGTGGCGTTAGCTCAACGTAATTTCGCGCGATCCTTCGAGTCCGCTTCGCTCCGTCAGGATGACAGAAGGTTATTTCGCTGCCGCCAGGGCCTTGTTGAGTCGCGCCTTGCGACGATTCGCTGCGTTTTCGTGAATGATTCCGCGCTTGGCAGCTTTATCGATTGCGGAGATTAGCGCACGAATTTGATCCCCGGAAGCTTCCGCGGAACGAACTCCCTTCTGCATAGTACGTAAACGCGTTAGGACACTCCGATTGCGAAGCGTACGTTTTAACGTCTGGCGCGAGCGTTTGGCGGCTGATCTCGTATTGGCCATTGCAAATCAAACTTTTGTGGAACGAACGCTCGTGAGCACAGTTGCGATTGTCAACCCAAACAATTCGCGGCTGGCATCCACACGTGGCAACGATGGCCTGTTCAGAGCCTTCGCTGCTGGTGGGCTTGGTGGTGTGGCCGCGACGGAAGGTTACAAGCGCTTGCCCGATGCGAGCTTCAGTTTTTTCCGCTCGGCAGCTAGCGCTCCAGCCATTCGCATTTGCTCGACAGTCAGACTGCGGCCTTTCTTCGCCGGTCTCCTCTGATCTTGACTCTCGGTTGCATCCTGCGCTGGTGGCTGGTTCTGCGTCAAATGATCAGGTGGTCCGGCCAGTGCGCTCACATCAATACCGCTGTTTGTGGGCTGTATCCGTGGCGCTTTCGCTACTTTCGGGTGCCGACTTTGATTATCCGCTTGAGTCTGAGGTGCTGCGGTCGCAGCCACGAGAGTCTGAGTCAATTGAACCGGCACTGCTTGTACCGTTTTCGGGAGCCGGTCCGGAATAATCTGCACGAGCGCGCCAGGGGGGACTCGATCATAAAGAGCGGTAATGTCGCTCGATTTCATTCGGATGCAGCCGTAACTGGCAGGTTGACCAATTGTTTTTTCCTGAGGTG
>QHOI01000122.1 GCA_003218705.1 Verrucomicrobiota bacterium
TCGTCCAGCATCTCGACGAATATTTCGCGGGCATGCGCAACGGCTACGCGCCGTTGATTCGAACCGGAGTTCGCGCGGCAAAAATTGTCCCGTGGGTCAGCGGCCAGCTCCTGCGATGGAACGTATCCGGCATGGCGCGCCAGTTCATCGCCGGACGGAATCCGAAGGACGTCATGAAAATGCTCCGCAAACGCCGCTCCCACGGCATCGGGTTTACGGTCGATCTTCTCGGCGAGGCAGTCGTAAGCGAACAGGAAGCGAACGAGTACGCCAGTCGTTGTCTGGAATTGCTCGACCATCTCGGTCGCGAAACGCGCGGCTGGACAGATCCGCTTGGCAAAAACACGGAGTTGTTCCCGGTCGTTAATCTTTCCGTAAAAATTTCGGCGCTTTATTCGCAGATGAATCCAGCCGACCCGGCGGATGCGATCATTCATCTCGCGCCCAAGCTGCGCCCGATTTTACGATGCGCACGCGACCTCGGTGCGTTCGTTAACTTCGACATGGAAAGTTACGCGCACAAAAATGCGACCCTCGAACTTTTCAGAACGCTCTTTACCGAAACTGAATTTCGCGACTGGCCGCACGTTGGAATTGTCATTCAGGCTTATCTGCGCGATGCGGAAAACGATTTGCTCGATCTCCTCGATTGGGGCCGCGCGCGCGGAACGCGCTTCGCCGTTCGCCTGGTCAAGGGCGCCTACTGGGACTTCGAAAAAATCAAGTCGCGCCAGAACGGATGGGCTTGTCCGGTCTTTCTCCAAAAACCGGAGAGCGATCTGAATTTCGAGTTGCTCACGCGGATTTTGCTCGAGAATGAATCGACCATCACCGCCGCGTTCGGGTCGCACAACGTTCGCAGCATCGCGCATGCGCAGGCGTTGGCCGAGCAACTCGGAATCGACCGCACCCGTTTCGAGTTTCAACTGCTTTACGGTATGGCTGGACCGGTGAAACGCGCGCTCGTAGAGATGGGTTACCGGGTCCGAGAATATTGCCCGGTCGGTGAACTCTTGCCCGGCATGTCATATCTCGTTCGTCGTCTGCTCGAGAACACTTCGAACGAAGGGTTTCTTCGCGCTAAATTTTCGGAGAACGTTTCCGAAGACAAATTATTGCGCAATCCAGCCGAACTCGTATCTCAGGGTCCGAACGGCGCGAGGCATGTCGAAGTTAGCAGCGACGGCGCTTCCCTCGATACGCCCGCCGGTGATACTTATGAAAACGCGCCGCTTGTGAATTTCGTCTACGAACAAAATCAGGACCGAATGCGGGAAGCGCTCGCGCATGTGCGTACGCAGCTCGGCCAAAAGTATCCGCTCGTAATCAACGGCGAAAGAGTTTGGACCGAGAAAACGATCGCTTCGATCAACCCGAGCTCGCCCGAAGACGTCGTCGGCCACGTGGCCGAAGCCGGAATTCCAGAAGCAGAACGCGCGGTCAAAGCCGCGCGCGACGCGTTTGAAAAATGGAGTCGGACGTCATTTGAAACACGCTGCCGATTGCTCGAGCGCGCCGCCGATATCATGCACCACCGGCGTTTTGAGCTCTCCGCGCTGGAAGTTTTCGAAGTCGGCAAAGCCTGGGCGGAAGCGGACGGCGACATTCGCGAGGCGATGGATTTCTGTCGGTTTTATGCGCACGAGATGCGCTTGATCGGCCGGCCGCGGCTCACGCAACACGTCCTCGGCGAAGAAAGTTATCAGCACTATTGGCCGCGCGGTGTCGCGCTCATCATCGCGCCTTGGAATTTTCCGATGGCAATTTTGTGCGGGATGACCACAGCCGCGCTTGTCACCGGCAATACCGTGATCATGAAACCGGCCGAACAATCCGCAGTCATCGGCGCAATGTTGATGGAAATTTTCGAAGAAGCGGGCGTTCCACCGGGCGTCCTGAACTATTTGCCGGGCAAAGGTTCAGTAATGGGCGCGCACCTGGTCGATCACAAAGATGTCGATCTTATCGCGTTCACCGGATCGCGGGAAGTCGGTCTGCGGATTTGGGAGAGTGCTGGCAAAACGCGCGGAGGTCAGCGCGAACTCAAGCGCGTCATTTGTGAGATGGGCGGCAAGAACGCCGTCATCATCGATGCCGACGCCGATCTCGACGAAGCGATTGTCGATACCATTTATTCAGCGTTTGGTTATCAGGGGCAAAAATGTTCGGCTTGTTCGCGACTGATCATTTTGGAAGAGATCTATCCCCGCGCAATCGAACGCCTGCTCAACGCCGCCGCCAGTTTGCGCGTCGGAAATCCGGAAGAACCGGGAATCACGGTTGGACCGGTGATTGATGGGACCGCCCACAAACGGATTCTCGAATATATCGACATCGGCAAAAACGAATCGCGCCTCGCCTTTCAAAGGGCCGATGTGCCGCAAAAAGGTTTCTTCATTCCACCGACCATCTTCACCAATGTCAGTCCGAAGACACGGATTGCGTGCGAGGAGATTTTCGGTCCGGTGCTCAGCGTCATGAAAGCGCGCGACCTCGATGAAGCGTTCGAGATCGCCAACAGCACCGAATTCGCGCTCACCGCCGGATTTTTCTCGCGCAGCCCGGCCAACATCGAGCGCGCCAAAGCGGAGATCGTTGCCGGCAACGTTTACGTCAATCGGTCATGCACCGGCGCGGTCGTCGGCCGTCATCCGTTCGGCGGTTTTAAAATGAGCGGCGGCGGCACCAAAGCGGGCGGGGCGGATTATCTTCTGCAATTCGTTGTGCCGCGTGTTGTGACCGAAAATATTACCCGGCACGGTTTCGCACCGGAAACAACGCCGCTCTACCGGGACGAATTTCTCGGACCGCGCTAATTCGGATCTACCGATCTGGCGGTCGACCTTTGTAAAGCAATTGCACTACGGTCACGATCATATAGATGACTGGCCAGGCCGCGGCGACGAGGATGACAGCGAATACGACCATTTCTTTGGCGCGTTCGCGTGCGGCCTCGATTAAATATTCGCGACCCAAGTTGTAACGTCGGAAGTTGCCGTCGTCGTTAGGCCAGTAGCCATGCCATCGGCCAGTCCCGGTATGGAAAAAACAATCGGTTCGCGGAAATCGATTATCATCGAACTGAAAGTTCGGCTTCACGGTGTCCGATACAGCTTGGATCGTTCCACAATTCAGCGACTCATCCAATCGATGATTTTGTCGTGCGCGTGATTGAGCACGCTGACGTGATCTGCGTCCTCGATCGCGAAAAATTCGACAAACGGGAATTCGCGCGCGAGCTCGCGCCCCATTCGGAGCGGAATGACTTGATCGCGTGTGCCGTGAAAAATTGCGATGCGCGCATCCGGATTGAGTCTCGCCACTTCGGCCAAGTTTGCCCGATTGTCATAGCTTTCGATCAACAATCGCGCGATCCAGCCACCCAACATCGTGGCTGCTTCCTCCCGGAGCGTTGTGAACGGCGAAATCAGGACAACGTTTTGCACACGATGGTGCGTTGCAAAATCTAGCGCGACCGCCGCTCCTAACGAATGGCCGATGGTGCAGAGTGTAAGTTGCTCTTCGCTTAGTTTTAATCGCTCGCACAGCGCCTTGAGCGCGGCGTCCGTGGAAGCACGCGTGCTCGCGATCGTCGCGTAGCCGCCGTTCTTTCCGTAGCCTGGGTAATCGATCAGAAGAAAGGCGTCCTCGTGCGCCCAATATTCGCGCAGGATCGTGGTCCAATCCAGCGCGAGCGAACCGTTGCCGCAAAATGCGATCCAAAGACGTTTCGGAAATGGTGCGGTTGCCGGAATGTAATACGCACAATATTTCGCGGTCGCGACCGTGTAGCTAATTTCGACGCCGTTCGCCGGAAACGCATACGCATAGCTCTCGTCGTACGGCCGCGGATGGTAAACCATCGAGTGCTGCCGAAAATAGAGGATCAACAGCGCAGCAAGAAGAAGGAGGCCAACGCCAAGGAGCGTCCGAATTACTCTGCGCGGCCAGAGTTGAATAAAACCGCGGTTCAGCGTTGAGGACGGATTACGCATCGCGCCGCAAGAACGTGCTCCTCGCGACGCGATGCAAATCCGATTTGCAGACTACAGGCCGTTTATCTCCAGTGACCGGGGACCCAAACCCAGCCTGCACCTCTGCTCACCCAATGTCCTGGGACCCAAACAGCCGTGGTACGGGGCGGCCTGACCCAAGAGCCAGACGACCAGACGTAATCCCTTCCGGACCATCGCCAGTAGCCGGGTGTCCAAATGTAACCCGGGCCGGGCGCGACGGTTTGCGCTTCAATTCGAACCGACGGCGGTGCCTGTGGCACCACAACCTCGCGCGTCACAACCGCACTCGACGGAACTCCCGTGGTCACCTCCTGCGTGGTCGTCGTAGTCGTCGTCGTAACCGGCGGCGTTTCATCGGCGCAGCCGATCATTGCGAACGGTACTAAGGCCAACATCCAAATGCGTATTCTCATAGTGCTCCCTTCTGTATAATCTTCGTTTCTCGTTAGACGGCTTGGCCTTATCAAATTCACCCCGATGCTTTACGTCGTTGCTACGCCAATCGGAAACCTTGGCGACATCACACTGCGCGCGCGCGAAATTTTGAAAGATGTCGATCTTGTCGCGGCCGAGGACACCCGACACTCCGGGATTTTGTTGAAGCATTATCAGATCAAAAAACCGCTCATTAGTTATCACGAGCACAACGAAGCGATGCGCACCGCGCAGCTGGTTGAGCGACTCGCGGCCGGCGAAAAAATCGCGCTGATCACTGACGCGGGAACGCCGGGCCTGTCCGATCCTGGCGCGCGATTGATTCGCGAATGCATCAAACGCGAACTGCCTTTCACAATTATTCCTGGACCTTCTTCAATTTCGACCGCGCTGGTCGGATCGGGGTTCTCGGCCGACAAATTTTTCTTCGGCGGATTTCTGCCCGTTAAAAGTGGCCGACGCGAACGCGAGCTACGTGCCGCCGCCGCCCGCGAGGAAACATCGATTTATTTCGAATCGCCGTATCGGCTAACTAAAACGCTCAAGGCCTGCATTGACGTTGTGCCGGATCGACAACTCTGCGTCGCGCGCGAGCTCACAAAGAAGTTCGAAGAATTTCGCCGCGGAACGCCGACGGAGCTACTCATACATTACGAAGCGCATCCGCCAAAGGGAGAGATCGTGCTAGTCATTTCAGGTAGGGGCGATTGACTCAATCGCCCGCAACGCTAATCGGGCTCGGATCGGTTCGGTGAACCGCCCCTACCTTTTGCTTGCCAAGCTATGGCTTCTGTGTGAATTTGCGCGGCTTTTTCTCCCCGGAAAGACCTATGACCTACGCAATCATCAAGACTGGCGGACGGCAGTACCGCGTCGCGGAAGGCGACACCGTCGATGTCGATCTTCTCGATGTCGATGCGGGGAAAACCGCAACGTTCGGCGAAGTGTTGATGTT
This sequence comes from Verrucomicrobiota bacterium, assembly GCA_003218705.1. Taxonomy (GTDB): domain Bacteria; phylum Verrucomicrobiota; class Verrucomicrobiia; order Chthoniobacterales; family UBA10450; genus AV40. Next base: position 5,407 of record QHOI01000122.1, read on the forward strand.
CGCCGACGGTAAGAACGTCACTCACGGCGATCCGCTCATCTCCGGCGCGAAAGTGACGGCCGAAGTTGTCGAGCAGCGGAAGGACAAAAAAGTCATCGCGTTCAAATACAAACGGCGCAAAGGTTATCACCGCACGGTTGGACATCGCCGCAAACTGACTCGGGTGAAAATCAAAAGCATCACCGGCGGCTCAAAATCGAAGAAATCTTAAGTCATGGCTCATAAAAAAGGACAGGGCAGCGTTAAGAACGGCCGCGACAGCGTTAGCAAACGGCTCGGTGTAAAACGATTCGGCAGCGAGCTGGTCGTGGCCGGCAACATCATTGTCCGGCAGCGCGGAACAAAGTTTTTACCGGGCAAAAACGTCGGCCTCGGCCGCGATTACACGATTTTCGCGCTGGTCGACGGCAACGTCCGCTTCGATCGCGGCGGACGACGGGTCAACATCGATCCGGTCGCTGCGAAATAATCGTTTCCCTTCCCGATTCGCCCCGAGTGCGGTATAACGAGTCGCTTTCATGAAATATCGGACGTTCATCCTGTTTGGTGCACCCGGCAGCGGCAAAGGGACCCAGGGCAAAACACTCGGAACGATCCCGCGCTTCTATCATTGTCCGTGTGGTGACGTGTTTCGCTCAATCGATACACGCACGAAAGTCGGGAAAGCGTTTCTGGAATATTCTAGCAAAGGTCAGCTCGTTCCCGACGACATCACGGTCGAGCTTTGGAAAGAAGCGATCGACGCCGCGGTTGATGGTCACAAATTCAAGCCGGACATCGACATCCTCGTGCTTGACGGCATTCCGCGGAACGTGAATCAGGCCAAAATCATGCGAGAATTGATCGATGTGGAAAAAGTTTTTCATCTCGCTTGTCCCAACCGCGAGACGTTGTTCGGGCGGTTGAAAAAGCGCGCGCTGAAAGACAATCGCCTCGATGACGCCAATGAAGAGGTCATTCAAAGGCGGCTCGACATTTACGAAATGGAATCGAAGCCCGTGCTGACTCATTATCCCAAAGATTGCATCACCGTGATTGACGCCATGCAGCCGCCCGCGAAAGTGTTATTCGATATCTTAGCGAGCGTAAACGGCGTCAAACATGAGTCAGCAGCAATTTGAGAATTTCACAGCTTCGACCCTGTATTGCGAGAAATGCCGGGCGACGACCCCCGTCCGTGAGAAGCTGCTGCTAGTTCTGCCCGACCGCGAGATCTTCGATTATCTCTGCACCGAATGCGGGTCGTCGGTCGGACAACGCGAAGTCACTGCCGGCGAAAAAATGATGGCGGAAGCGGTCGCCGCGCGAAATCGCAGGGCCATTCCCATTCAATCGCTTCGATAAACCGCAAATGCGGATCGTATTCATCGGCACGGGCGAAATCGGCGTGCCGACGCTGCGCGCACTGGAAAAATCCGAGGACGAATTAGTTGGAGTTGTCACGCAACCCGACAAGCCGGCAGGCCGCACTCAAAAAATCACCGCACCGCCGATCAAGAAAGCGCTGATCGGCAGCGGACCAAATGCCAACCCAGTCGAAGGCTCGCCGCGGAGAGCTGGGATCTTCCAGCCGACCCGAATTAAAGATCCCGAAGCGATCGATCAAATTCGTGCTCTTGCGCCGGACGTGATCGTGGTCATGGCCTATGGACAGATCTTGCCACGCGCGGTGCTCGAGATTCCAAAGATCGTAAGCTTGAACTTACACGCATCGCTTTTGCCGCGCTGGCGCGGGGCCGCCCCGATTCAGGCAGCCATCGCGGCCGGTGATCACGAGACGGGCGTTACCGTGATGTACATGGATGAAGGCCTCGATACCGGCGACATTTTGCTTCAGCGCAAGATCGACATCTGGCCGACCGAGACGGGCGCGACGCTGCACGATCGGCTCGCACAGATCGCGCCGGAAGCGTTGCTTGAATCTTTGCGTCTGCTTGCCGCCGGCAATGCGCCGCGTATTCCGCAAGACAAATCCCTCGCAAATTACGCGCCGAAGCTGAATCGTGAAGCAGGCCGTCTTAATTGGAATGAAAGCGCCGAGACCATCGAGAGAAAAATTCGCGCTTATAATCCCTGGCCGGGCGCGTTCACTGAGCTTGCCGGCGGCAATTTAAAAATCTTTGCCGCGTCGATTATCGATCTTCGCGGGAAGCCGGGCGAGATATTGCGGAAAAATCGGGAACTTGTTGTTGCGACGTCCGATCGTGCCTTATCGGTGACCGATGTTCAGTTGGAAGGAAAGCGCCGCATGAGCGCAGCAGAATTTTTGCGCGGGCGCGCGTTGTAACCGCGCTCACCGAGCGCGGGCCGGCGACGAGGTCGCCGGCTATAGTCATTTTGCTTTCAAAACGTCGCGGCCTCCTGTTTCATTTGCGCTGCCATGAAGACCGAGGCGCCCGCTTACAAACGTGTCGTGCTCAAGTTGAGCGGCGAAGCGCTCCAGGAGCGCGGCTCGCGCGAAAACATTTCGCCGTCGGTCGTGCGCGAGATCGCGGATCGAATCAAGGACGTGCACAGCCTCGGCGTCCAGATTTCGATCGTGATCGGCGGGGGAAATATTTGGCGTGGCTCCTCCGCGGCGGTCCGCGGCATGGATCGAACGACGGCGGATTACATGGGCATGCTGGCGACAGTGATCAATGCGCTCGCATTGCGGAGCACGCTCACGAAGATCGGGGTCGAAGCGCGGGTGCAAACGGCGATCGAAATGAAAAACGTGGCCGAGCCGTTTATTCTCGGCCGGGCGATTCGACATCTTGAACTTGGTCGGATCGTGATTTTCGCGGCCGGCACCGGCAATCCTTACTTTTCAACCGACACCACGGCAGCGTTACGCGCGAGCGAGATCGGCGCGGATGTGATTTTGAAAGCAACCAAAGTGGATGGCGTTTACGATCGCGACCCGAATACGGACCCAAACGCGAAACGTTTCGAGCGAATCACATTCACGGAAGCGTTGACGAAGCGATTGCAGGTGATGGATTCAACCGCGTTTAGTCTTTGCATGGACAATAACGTGCCAATCGTCGTTTTCGACATGAACAAATCGAGTAATATTCGCGACGCTGTCCTCGGCCGAAAAGTCGGCACGCTCGTTTGCGGTGAATCGGAGACCAAGTAAAAAGTTACGCGCATGGACAGAGACGACATTCTTCTCGAAGCCGAGATGGCGATGGAAAAGAGCGTCGATTATCTGGCTCACGAATTTTCCGGCGTGCGGACGGGCAAAGCGTCGCCCGCGCTGGTCGAGAACATTGACGTGCAGGCCTATGGCTCGACGATGAAACTGAAGCAGCTCGCGCTTATCACGACCCCGGAATCGCGGTTGCTCGTGTTGCAACCATTCGACGCCGGCACGGTGCAAGATATTGAACGCGCGCTGAAAGAATCGAAGATCGGCATTACCCCGGCGGTCGACGGAAAAATTATTCGACTCCCGATTCCAGAATTATCCGAAGAGCGGCGCAAGGAATTAGCGAAGTCGTTAGGCAGAATGGCGGAGGAAGCGCGGGTTCGGATCCGGAGTAATCGTCATACCGCACTCGATGAAGCAAAAAAACTCAAAGGTGGTGGCGGGATCAGCGAGGATGAACTGCACGACTTGGAAAAACAGATTCAGAAACTGACCGACCGCTTCGTCAAATCAATCGACGATCATCTCAAGCACAAAGAAGCTGAGATCATGAAGGTTTGAAATCTTCCTCTTCCTCTCAATCTGAACCTTTGAATCAAGACTAAGAGAAAGCGGTAGAGGAAGAGTTACAGCCGGACCAGATCAAGCAGGAACTGGCACCAAAGATAGATCATTCCGCGCCACGAGTATTTCACGTCGCCTTCGGGCGTCTGCTTGAGCACGCCTTTATCGATGTTGTGCGCAATCTGTTCGCGTAAATCGCGCTCCATTTCTTTTTCGATCCGTTCATCGTCCAGCGGATCGATTGCGTCTATCTGCACATTATTTTTTCGCAAAAACGCGCGGTGGCTCTGATACAGCTGCCAGAATGATTGGTCAGGCCGCTGGCGGTTGATGCGAAATTGCGGCGTCAGTTTTAACCCATAGGAGAGCGGGTAATTCCACGTCGTCCAGATGATGCCGGTCCGGGACCGGGACGAGATTCGCAGATAATAAAACGAGAGATCGTGCTGCTCGTTGAGGCAAATGGTCGCCTGGGCGCGATCTTCGGCTTTGTAAAAGAGGCGAAAGAATTGGCGGTAATCTTCCCAATCCCAGCCAGCATCGTTCACGTGCACGAAACCTTCGCTCTCGATCTCGCGCGTGATTTCGTTCAGGGTCGGGAAGGTGTCGCTTGAGGGCGGCGACTTTGGGCGGAGTTGCTTCTCTTTCGGCAAACGACCAGGATCCCGATCGCGCCGGCTTTTTGCGAAAAAGAGCTCTGGAAGCTGCGCAGAGCAACGCTCAGCACCGCTACGCCGAGCGTGAGGAAGAGATTAAAGAGCATTACGGGTTGATTTGATGCTCGCTCAGGAATTTTTCCAATTGATCGGTGTCGAAGTTCGCCAGCACGTGGCCGCCGGCGACAAACGTCGGCACATAAGTTTGCTCGGAAAGTTCCTTCATTTCCTCGTAGGCTTGTCGATCTTCGCCGACATCGATCGCGGTGAACTTATAGCCGCGCGCTTCCAAATATTCCTTGGCATCGATGCACCACGAACACCATTCGCGGCTGTAGAGCTTTAATTCCATCAAGAGCGGAAATAAACGATGGCCTCGTGCTGCGTCAATAAGATCGAGCTTAGTAAGACTTGGCCCAGACCACCCGGCGCGCGCTCGGTTCGCCGGTGAAAACGCATTTGCCCGCTTCGGATTCTCCGAACGGAATCACACGAATAGTCACTTTCAGATCGTTCTTGATTTGTTCTTCTGCTTCGCGCGCACCATTCCAGTGCGCGAGCGCGAAACCGCCATGGATCTCCGGTTTCGCAGCATTTTTGGCAGTGAAGAAATCGTAGAACTCCTTTTTCGATTCAATCACACGCGTATTCTCCTCCTGAAATTTCTTCGCGCGGTCGTAGAGATTTTTTTGGATCGACATCAGCATCTCCGGAGCGACCGCGGCGAATTCCTGGATCGACATCGACTCCTTGGATTTCACCGGCTGATCGCGGCGCGAAACTGCGACCGAGCTTGTCTCCAAATCACGAGGCCCGATCTCAACTCGAACCGGCACCCCTTTCTTGATCCATTCCCAATTTTTCACGCCGCCACCGAGATCGCGCCGATCCACCTCAACTTCGATTGGAGAATCGCCGAACTGCTTTCCACGCAGCTGCAATGCGAGCGCATCACAAACGTCCAACACTCGCGCGCGAGTCTCTTCTTTCGGTGTAATCGGCAGAATTACAATTTGGGTCGGTGCGATTCGTGGCGGTAAGACCAGTCCGTCGTCATCACCGTGCATCATAACGACCGTGCCGACCATCCGCGTGGTCATCCCCCAGCTGGTCGTCCAGCCGAATTCCTGTTTGCCCTCGCGATTCTGAAATTGAATTCCACTCGCACGCGAAAAGTTTTGTCCTAAAAAGTGCGATGTTCCGCCCTGGATCGCTTTCCGGTCCTGCACCATCGCCTCGATCGCCAACGTCTGGACGGCGCCGGGGAAACGTTCGCTGTCCGATTTCTCGCCGCTGAAAACCGGAACGGCGAGGTGATCGCGCACGAAAGTCTCGTAAACGTCGAGCATTTGTTTAGTTTCCTCCCGCGCTTCCGTTTCCGTTTCGTGCACAGTGTGACCCTCCTGCCAGAGAAACTCCGTCGTTCGCAAAAACAAACGCGGCCGCATTTCCCAACGCACCACGTTGGCCCATTGATTGATGAGGATTGGAAGATCGCGATACGATTGCACCCACTTCGCGTAGCTCGCGCCGATGATGGTCTCCGAAGTCGGCCGAACCACCAGCGGCTCGTTCAACGGGCTCGCGGGTTTCATTTTTCCATCGGCATCGACTTCGAGCCGCGTGTGCGTGACGATGGCGCATTCCTTCGCGAAGCCTTCGACGTGCTCGGCTTCCTTCGCGAAATAACTTAGCGGAATAAAAAGAGGAAAATAAGCATTGCGATGCCCGGTCGCGCGAAGCATGCCATCGAGCTGCCGCTGCATGTTCTCCCAAATGCCGAAACCCCATGGGCGAATGACCATGCAGCCGCGCACGTCGCTCGGTTCCGCCAGCTCAGCCGCCCGCACCACTTGCTGATACCATTCCGGAAAATCTTCTTCCCGCCGCGGACTAATCGCGGTTTTTTGAGGAGCAGGGTTCGACATCGCGAGAACGAATTAAGCCGTCGCGTGCGAAATGACCAGTGACCTTTTTCACACCGCAACTTTCGGCATGATGTCGGGTTTTTCTTTTCGATGAAAATGAAATTTTTGATAACGATGTCGGCCTTGGGGATTGCGCTTCAATTCACGCCGATAGCTCGAAGCCAGGACGAGGACCAAGGCGGACGCGGAGGTCGCTGGGAAAAACGTCTTGCGAATCTTTCACCGGAAGAACGCCAGAAAGTGCAAGCCGCTCATCGCAAAGCGATGCAGGAACCATCGGTTCAGGCCGCGCGCGAGAAAATGCGCCAGGCGCATAAGGAATTCCACGACACCATGCATGCGGCGATGCTCAAGGCCGATCCATCAATTCAGCCGATCCTTAACAAAATCCCAGCGCCGAATCGGCGCGGCAGTTAAGCGGACTGCTACAAGATCAACAAATTCGAGCCGGACCGCCCTTATGGGTTCCGCGCGACGAGCGTTTCGGCTCGTTCGGCATAACCGCCCGCAAAATCGATGCTGCACACGGTGCGATATCGCGCGTGTGGACCGAACGCAGCGCCGGCGTAATTGAATTTCGGATTGATCTCGCGAACGACGGCGGCGGCGGTGCTCTTGGTCGGCCGGAGAGGAATTTTCTCGGGCAAGAGCGAGCTTGAATGAAAAAATGAGTGAGGCGATGGCTAGAAAACCGAGGCGTATTATAATTTCTAGAAAGCACCTTTTAATACCAGCGCCACCCCGGATTCCGCCGGTTGACAGTGACCTCCCTGACCGGTAGCTTCCGTGCCCTTTTCCAAACGCCGATGAAGACGTTTTCCGCCAAAGCCAACGAAGTCGACCGCAAGTGGTGGCTGATCGATGCCAAGGATCAGGTGCTGGGCCACGTGGCGGTCAAGGCGGCGAGACTTTTGCGCGGCAAAGAGAAGACGATTTTCACGCCGCATGTCGATACTGGTGACTTCGTCGTGGTCATCAACGCCGAGAAGGTCCGTGTCTCCGGCAAAAAGGAAGAGCAGAAAAGCTTCATGAGTTTCTCCGGCTACGTGGGCGGACATAAATCCGAGAACGTTCGGGCGCGACGTGCGCGTCATCCGGAATTACTGATCGAGCGAGCGGTCCGCGGAATGATTCCGCACAACCGACTTGGCCGCACGGTTTATCGAAAGCTCAAGGTTTACCGCGGAGAATCCCATCCGCACAGCGCGCAGCAGCCGCAATCGGTCAAGCTCGCCTAACCAATTTTTCTTATGGCTCAAGCACAGGAATTTATCGCCACCGGTCGTCGAAAAACTTCCGTTGCGCGCATTCGGATGACTCCGGGCAGCGGCAAGATCGATATCAACGGCCGCAATTTCGAAGATTACTTCCCGAGTGTTCCATTGCAGAACGTAGTGCTTCAACCGTTGCAGGCGGCGAAGATGGTAAACACCTATGATCTTTTCATTAATGCCAGCGGCGGCGGCGTTGCCGGCCAGGCTGGCGCCGCGCGTTTGGCCATCTCCCGCGCACTTATTCAGGCCGATGGCAATTTACGCGGCACGCTCAAATCCGAAGGGTTGCTTCGACGCGATCCGCGGATGAAGGAACGCAAAAAATCCGGCCAGCCCGGCGCGCGCAAACGCTTCCAATTTTCGAAGCGCTAATCGCGATCGGCAGGGGCGGTTCACCGAACGGCCCGCGGGCGATTGAGGTCAATCGCCCCTACCTAGTTATTTCGGCTTTTTTGGTGTCGGCGCACCCGCGGGCGACATCGCTCCGGCAGTTGGTGCTGCAGCCGGAATAGGTGCGGTTGGGGCGGCGATCATTGGCGGAGCGCCCGGCCCAGCTGGCGGCGCTGGCAAACTTGCCGCCCCTGGCGCTGGCTTTGGCCGTTCAGGTGGCTTCAACGAACGCAATTGCCTCATCGCCTCGCCTGCCCAGATTGTCTCGATGCGGTCATCCCGCGTACCTTCAGTTTGCGGGCCTGGCATCCGATATTTCGTCAGAATTTCTTCACAAACTCGGCGCGCATCTTCGATTCGGTTCTTCGCTTTTAACAATGGCACTTCCGAAATAAGCGCAAGCGGCCCGTTGTAAGTGTTTGCGTATTTGACGGCGACCTGTTGATAAATCGAAAGAGCTTCATCCGTTTTGCCCATCGATTCCAAATTCGCCGCCATTGCCAGACGCGCTGTCGGCACAAAATCGTGTTCCGGATATTTATCGACGAACAGCTGCAAGGTCGCGTTCGATTCGGCGAACTTCTTGTCGTTGCGTTGCGTCTCGGCCAGAAGCAAATACGCACTCGCGCCCGCCGGCGTTGCCGGATAACGGGTCATCACCTCCTGGTAATCGTGCGGATTCTTAGCCCTACCTAACAACTCAGCCGCAGTGGAGTTGCGCCGATTTATGTAAAATCGGTAAGCGGCAAATCCGACCGCCGCCAAAATTAGGACGATTAGCGCAGCCGCAATTTCCTTTTGGAAACGCAACCAGAAAACGCGCGCTTCAACTGCGGCGTCACGGGAAGGTGGCGGAGCTATTGGCATAGTGACTGTCGATCTTGCGCGGCCGATTCGGCTCGCGCGAGCGTGCTCTTATGCCATGCGAAACTTTACCGCGCAAGTTCATCAGCCAGACGGACCCGTCCGTGGCGAGCGCGGCAAAGGTCGAGATACGCTCGCCAAGCCTTTTCCAGGCGATAAAATTCTAAATTATGAATGCATTCTGGAATTTTGTCGGACCATTGCTTGGTTTGGGTGCAAGGCCTGAGGAACTGACGTTTGTTCAAATCTCATTGCGCGGCGTGGTCGTATTTATTGCCACGCTGATTATGGTCCGGTTGGGCCATAAACGATCGCTTTCGCGCAAGACAGCGTTCGACGCCGTCTTGCTGGTTATCCTGGCGTCGGTGCTCTCGCGCGCGATCAATGGCAGCGCGGCATTTTTTGCTACCCTCGGTGGCGGACTGGTGCTCGTGCTTCTGCACCGGCTGCTCGCGTTCATCGCCTTTCATTCGCACTGGTTCGGCTGCCTTATTAAAGGCCGGCCCGAATTGATTATCGAGGATGGCGATTTCGTCTTGAACACGATGCATCGCAACCACATTTCCACCCACGATGTCGAAGAAGACATGCGCCTGAGTTTGCACGACGACGATGTCTCCAAAGTAAAGAAGGGCCGGGTCGAGCGCAGCGGTGACGTCAGCTTCATCGAGAAATAAGATCGCCATCTGCACTCTGCATTGGACGTTGGGCGCCTGCCGCGCCGTAGCTTGCGAAGGAGGGTTCGATGTTGGACGTTTTCTTCGTGCTTCCACACGACAAGCTTTTTACACCCGGTCCGGTCGAAGTTTCGGCGAAAACGCTGGCCGCGTTCTCGCGACCGATGATCGGACATCGCGGCGAAGATTTTAAAAACCTTTACCGTGATGTTCATCCAAAGCTGCAAACGCTCTTCGGAACCAGACAGTCGGTGTTTCTTTCGACCTCATCAGCCTGGGGCGTAATGGAAGCCTCGATCCGCAACCTGGTCGATCGCGGCGTGCTTTGCTGCATGTGCGGCGCGTTCTCGGATAAATGGCTCGATGTCGCGCGCCGCTGCGGGAAGAACGCCGAACCGCTCCAGGTCGAATGGGGAAAACACATCGACCAGAAAAATGTCGATCGTGAGCTCGCCTCCGGAAAATTCGACACCGTGACGCTGATTCATAACGAAACGTCGACCGGCGTAACGAACCCGTTGCCGGAAATCTGCTGCACGCTCGCCAAATACCCCGACGTCGCTCTCATCGTCGACACAGTTTCATCATTTTCCGCGATGAAGATCGACATGGACGCGCTTGGGATCGACGTCATGCTGACCGGCGCGCAAAAAGCTCTCGCGCTTCCGCCAGGTTTTTCGTTGTTCTCCGTTTCCGAAAAAGCTTTCGCTCGCGCTGAGAAACAAA
>QHOI01000209.1 GCA_003218705.1 Verrucomicrobiota bacterium
AAACGGAGGCTTAATTAAGGACAATTCCTAATCAGCGCAAGGGGAGATTTGACGAATCTATACCGCCTTTGATTCAGCGATTTTTGCCTTGGGAACACATGCTGGTCTCTTAGTAACACCTCGCTTTAGCGAGGTGGTTAGAAGCGGAGGCGGCGTTAAAACCGTTTAAACGGTTTTGAATTGGAGCTGCAAAGCACCGCGCTAAAGCACGATGTTAGTGACCGCTCTAGGAGCTCGCGCTGGAGTATCGCCGCAGGGCGAACGCCCAGAACGCGCGCGAGAGACAAAAGACCACGGTCGACGCCACCACCAGCTGAAACATGAGCGGGCCGGGCTGGCCGAACGACTTGATTAACAATCGCGCGGGAATATTGGCGACGATCACTACCGGGACGATCCAGCCGAAAATGATTTTGAAGAGGCGCGGGAAAATCGCATCCGGATAACGCGCGATGTTGAGGAAGTTGAAGTAGCCGTAAACCAGGCCTTGCGCTCGCACGATCCAGAAACTGACTGCGGCCAGGCTGAGCATGATCGAATAGTGCACAGCGATCCCAAACCCGATCGCGATCACGTAAAGCAAGATCGACGTCGGAGTTGGGACGACACTGAGCTTCGCCAGGGCAACGCCCACGACCACACCGCCGAGCGCGGCGTTCACGACGCTGTCGAGGCCGAATTGTTTGGTCGAGACGGCAAATTGGCTATCGACCGGCAAAACCAGGAGCGAGTCCAGTTTTCCGGTACGCACCAGCTCAGGAATGGCGGCTACGTTGACGAAGAAGAACGCCTGGAAAAGTTGCGCGATCATTTGATGGGTGCCGATGAGCAAAACCACTTCCCATTTTGTCCAATCTCCGATGCGGTCGACATTGCCGAAGATGATAGAGAAGAAAACGATCTGCCCGACGAACCAAAGCACCTCCACCAGCATCCAAAGCAGGAAGTTTGCTTTGAAGCTCATCTCACGGATGAGCGAGTTGCGCAGCATGATGGAGTAAATCTCGATGTAACGCCGGAGCACGTTTGCCTGTCATTTTAATTGGACCCCAAGTCAAATCTCACCTTCATGAAGCGCTTTCTCCCTATCGGCGTCGTTATCGTCGCCCTCCTCGTCATTCTTTTCGTTGTTCGCCGATGCACGCAAAGTAGCGCCTCGGGATATCTGACCGCGACCGTAACACGCGGCGCGATCACGCAACTCGTGACCGCGACCGGAACGCTCAATCCGGTGGTCAATGTCCAGGTGGGCAGCCAGGTCTCGGGTAACATTGCCAAACTCTTCGCCGATTTTAATTCGGAGGTGAAAGCGGGCCAGACGGTGGCGCAAATCGACCCGATGCTCTTCCAAGCGGCGGTGACTCAGGCCGAGGGTGACGTGGCAAACGCGCAAGCGGCGCTGGAGCTGGCAAAGGTCAACGCTGAACGAATTCAAAAGCTTTTCATCCAAAAGAATTCCTCGCAACAGGACCTCGACACGGCCAACGCGAACCTTCATCAGGCCGAGGCGAACGTGAAAATCAAGCAAGGCGCCCTCGATAAAGCGAAAGCCGATCTCGACCACTGCACGATCACGTCTCCGATCGATGGCGTGGTCATCTCGCGCAATGTCGACGTCGGTCAGACGGTCGCAGCCAGTTTGCAGGCGCCGGTGATCTTCCAGATTGCGAACGATCTGACGAAAATGCAGATCGACTCGAACGTCGCCGAGGCGGACGTCGGCGCTGTGAGCGTGAACCAGGACGTCGATTTTACGGTGGATGCTTTTCCGACGCGCACGTTTCACGGGAAAGTGGTGCAAGTGCGCAACGCGCCGATCACGGTACAAAACGTCGTCACCTACGACACGGTTATCGGGGTCAACAACGCGGATTTGAAATTGAAACCGGGAATGACCGCGAACGTTTCAATCATCATCGCGCACAAGGACACCGTGGTTCAGCTCAAGAACGCTGCGTTGCGTTATCGTCCACCGGACGCGGCGACAGCCGAGCAACCGAAGTCGACATCTTCCCCGAGCGGTCAGCGTCCGACTGGAGCGCGGGAACGCCGAGCCGAACGCACGGTTTATGTTTTGGCCTATGGCAGACCGAATCCTGTCCAAATCAAAACCGGAATCAGCGACGGGATAATGACCGAAGTCACTGAAGGTTTAAAAGAAGGCGATCGAGTTGTGACGGCGGAACTGACGTCGCCTGCAGGATCGAGCTCTCCTCCCGCGAATCCGTTCAGCGGGCAGCTGCGAAGGTTTCCATAACCGATGACTCCGAAACGGCGCAAGGTGGATCGAGCAGTCCCTTGCTCGATGTTAAGCCACGCGGCGAAGCCGGAAATGTTTAGCATCGGTCCGAGCCGGACTGGCACTTGCGGCGCGGCCGATCCACCAACACCGACATGAAGAACGGTGAAGTCGTCAAATTGACCGACGTGCACAAAACGTATCGCACCGGCGATGTGGATGTTCACGCCGTCCGCGGCGTTTCGCTCGAGATTCAACGCGGCGAGTTCGTCGCGCTGATGGGCGCGAGTGGTTCCGGCAAATCGACGCTCATGAACATTCTTGGCTGCCTCGATCGGCCAACTTCCGGGCGCTACCTTTTGGACGATGCCGATGTTTCGGTGCTGGATCGAGATCAGTTGGCCGACATTCGCAACCACAAACTCGGTTTTGTTTTTCAAAGCTTTAATTTGCTGCCGCGCACATCAGCGCGCGAGAACGTAGAGCTGCCGCTGCTCTATGGCACCCATCGTCTGACGCACGCGCAACTGCGCGAAAAAGCGGACGCCGTCCTCGCGTCGGTTGGATTGGCCGGACGCGAAGATCATCATCCCAGCCAACTTTCCGGCGGTCAACAGCAGCGCGTGGCGATCGCGCGTGCGCTTGTGAACGATCCGGAAGTTGTCCTCGCCGACGAGCCGACCGGAAATCTCGACAGCCGGACTAGCGTCGAGATCATGGGAATTTTTCAACAGCTCAACGAGCGTGGCATTACCATCATCATGGTAACGCACGAACAGGACATCGCCGCTTACGCGCGGCGCAATGTGGTGCTGCGCGACGGACTGATCCTGAAAGATTTCAGTGTGACCCAGCGCCTCGATGCCGCGACCGAGTTGGGAAAAATCGCGCCGATCGATTCGCAAGTTGAATCATGAAAGTTGGATCGACATTGAACATTGCCCTGCGTGCACTGCGCCGGAACAAAATGCGTTCGGTGCTGACCGCGCTCGGAATCATCATCGCGCACAAGGACACCGTGGTTCAGCTCAAGAACGCCGCGTTGCGTTATCGTCCACTGGACGCGGCGACAGCCGAGCAACCGAAGTCGACATCTTCCCCGAGCGGTCAGCGTCCGACTGGAGCGCGGGAACGCCGAGCCGAACGCACGGTTTATGTTTTGGCCTATGGCAGACCGAATCCTGTCCAAATCAAAACCGGAATCAGCGACGGGATAATGACCGAAGTCACTGAAGGTTTAAAAGAAG
>QHOI01000123.1 GCA_003218705.1 Verrucomicrobiota bacterium
CGGACCGGGACTGGCAACTGGGCAGCTATCGTATCTTGGAAGAAATCGGTCGTGGCGGCATGGGGGTGATTTATCGTGCGCGGCACGCGCCCTCGCGGCGCATCGTTGCCTTGAAACGAGTGCTGAATTATCACAGCGATTCTCGGGAGACCCTGACGCGATTTCAACGCGAAGCCAGAGCAGCCGCCAGCCTCGATCATCCGAATATCCTGCCCATTTACGACGTCGGCGCGACCGAAGACGGGCTTCCATTTTTCAGCATGAAATTCGCCCCCGGTGGAAGTTTGCTCGATTCCAGGGAGAGCTTTCGCGATTCGCCACGGCGTGCCGTCCAATTGATCGCAACGGTCGCGCGAGCCATCGATCACGCTCACCAGCAGGGAATTCTTCACCGAGATCTCAAACCCGGAAATATTCTGCTCGATGCGCGCGGCGAGCCGATGGTGAGCGACTTCGGGTTGGCAAAATGGCTCGATACCGCAAGCGAGCTCACCTGCACGCTTACGGTATTCGGCACGCCGGGATACATTGCGCCGGAACAAGCGGAGAATTCGGCCGCAGATCTTACCCCGGCGACGGACGTTTACAGCCTGGGCGCGATTTTATTTGAACTGCTCGCCGGGCGGCCGCCGTTTTTGGGCGAGCATGCCCTCGCCGTGATCCGTCAAGCAGCCGATAATGACGCACCGAAACTGCGTTCAGTTATCCCGAATGTCTCGCGCGATTTGGAAACGATTTGCGCGCGCTGTCTGGAACGCGACCCGAATCTGCGCTATCAATCCGCCGGCGCCCTCGCCCAGGAGCTCGAACGCTGGCTGGAAGGGCGACCAATCGCAGCCCGGCCAGTTTCGCCGCCGGCGCGGTTGTACCGCTGGTCGCGCCGAAACCCGATTCTCGCAACCAGCCTCGCTGTTTGTCTCTTCTTCGGTACGGCGGTCGTCACGCGCCAGGTTCAGAATTGGAAGTTGGGAAATAAGCTACGGGAAAACGAACTGACGAAGAATTCGATCGCGGTGTTGCCGTTCCTCGACCTGGACAGCGCTACGGAAGAATCCAATTGGACCGCGACCGTCGCGCGCGCACTCCAGACAGAGCTTTCCGAGATCGGCAACGCGCGAGTGGTTCCGGTCGGCAAGGCCGAAGATCTGAAAATGGCGGCTCGTAATTTTCGAACGCGTAGCGCGCTTTTCGGCACTCGCCGCAAGACCGATCGTGGAATCCAAATTTCGGTCCAACTATTCGATCCTGACGGCGAGCCACTTTTCGGACGGATTGTCGATCTCAGCGCAACTTCTGATTTGAAATCATTCACTCGCAGTTTAGCGCCGGCGCTCTATTCAATTCTTATCGCAGACGACTGGTCGAAGTTGATCGCGGCGAAGAGCGATCCCGCGATACGAAACGCGCAGGCACGCGAGCTAATCGCAGCCGGAAGAGAATTGGGCCTTCAACACACAGTGCTCGGTTTCGACCGAGCCAGGAGTTGCTTTGAAAAGGCGCTTCAGTTGGAACCCCGTTCCGCTCTCGCCCATGCTTATTTGGCCAGTTCCGCCGCGGCCCGCACTCATTGGGTAACCGATACAACTTTGCTCTCTTATGCAGAGCGTGAAGTGGAAGAAGCTTTCCGGTTGGCACCTGATTCCGGTGACGTGCTTCGCGTCCTGGCGGGAGTCAATTATCAAAGGGGACAACTTAAAAACGCGCTCCAGGCCGCGTTTCGCGCCATTGAAACCAGCCCGTCCAACGCCAAGACTTTCGCGCTGCTTGGAATGATCTTCAATGAACTCGGCCGACCGGATCAGGGATTGCACTGGTTTGAATTAGCCCGCAAGTCCGAGCCTGGCGCATTTGACTCCGATCTCGGTGATTGTTGGGCCGCCTTGGGCGATTATGAAAAGGCACGCACGGCCTACCAACGAGCGATCGATCTCCATCCCGAACGGTCGCAGGGATGGGTCGGCCTTACTCGCCTTGATTTGCTTGATGCCAACTTTGCTAAGGCGCGGGCATTCTGTCTGCAGGATCGCGGCCTCGACCAAGAGGCAATAGACAGGGCGCAAATCGCCGCGCAAATCGAGTTTTTTGCACGAAATCTTTCAGAAGCTCAACGGCTTTACAGACGTCTCGATGAGAGCGACCACGACGGAGGCGGCGCCTTTTATGGAAACGTTAGCTATGGCTCGGCCTTGGGATGCATTGGCATCAGCCAGGGCCACTCTATCGATGCGCGGGCGATGTTGCAGGAGTGTTTGGCTAAAGAAATGCAGCAATCGGAGTCTGCACCAGACAATCCCGACATTCTTTACCGAATCTCTGCCATCGAATCCTCTCTTGGTAAAAATGAACCCGCTATCGAACATTTAGAAGCAGCGGTCTCCGCGGGATGGATCGATTACCGCTCTTTGTCTCTCGACCCGCGCTTTGATGCCATCTCAAATGACACCCGCTTCCAGGCGATCCTCGGAAAACTAAAGTTAAAGGTCGAAGATCTTCGCAAAGCAGCTAACCCCAAAACAAAGAAAGAAAATTAACCCCAATGAGAAAGTGGAATAATCCCGACGATAAAAAGGCGGCGTATCTCGCTGTATTGAAAAAAATCATGGTCGACAAAAGATTCGCGGAGAAGTGTCTTGAATCAGACGAGTTCGCTCGGAATGCTTTTCGCACGATCGGGGAAATTGAGGTGCCGGAAAACGCCAAAGTTGTCTTTTTGCCGGAAGGCGATCTCGACAACGCGAAACGCGATGGAACCGGCTCAGTTGTGATCGAGATGCCGCCCAGGAAGAACGGACACCCCAACGGTCACGCGATGGAATATGTGCGTTGCACATATAACTGGTGGTGAGAGTCGCGGCGCACCATGCCAATATCTTCCGCGTAATTTGTTTGACGCCCTAACTGCGACGACGGCCAGCTCCGAGAACGACACGGGAACGCAAGAATCGTGAGGAACTTTTTAGCTCCGCGATTGCGGCTGAAAAGATCTTCCACGAAACAGGACGAGCGTTGCGTCGCCTGGTAAATTTCGGTATGTCGCAACGCAGGAGCGAGCACGCTTCTGCGAGCCCGACCCGCCGGTTCGCCGCGGACGAGCAACACTCGCGCACGAGATGGCGCCAACGATCTCCCGCGGAAATCATATTGCGCGCGTCGAAGGATTCGCGCAGAAGTCGCGCGTATTGCGCGGTTGCCCTCAGAAGTACACGCTGATCCTGACCTGCGGTTTGCAGAACTACTTCTCTGAAAAATCTTTGCGCCGTTCGCGGAAAGCCGAAAACTTCAGCGACGACTGCGAATCCGCTTACGAGGTCGTCTACATATCTCGACGGTTCTTGAGCGACCGGCCCGTATCGGGGCCAGCAGGTCGGCGAAGGCGCCTTCCGAATCGTCGCGTCGAGTGGAGCAATTCCACGATAAAAACCAGCGTGATCGCGCGAGGTAAAAGGTAAGAGACCGGTTTGGAGAAGCGCTGGCAAGGATTGTCGATGTTTGGAGTTCGATGTTCCCCGGAACAATGTCGGTTCCGCGTCTCCGATTAATTCCGCATCGACTAAGATTGGCTGCGCTCCCACCGCAAGCCAATTGTCTCGATGCAAATCCGTTGCCCCAAGAATCTGCGCCAGCGCAGCCTGCACCCCCCAGCGAAAATAAAAGAGCCGGACCGCAGTGGGACTCTCGCAACCCTTCGTCTGCAAAAACTCCATCCAGAAATAACTTCGTCGCGACAGCATCTTTGGGACGCGAAACGAAACGCGCAGACCATTTCGATTCAGCCAGCGAAGAGCCTCGAACCAGAGTTCTTCTCCACCAGATAATCGCGGCTTGTAGATAATGCGACGGCGTTTGACGAACTCAATCATCGTCGCGGTTTTCCCACCATCGTGCGGGTCGGAAAGCCGAGCTCGAATATGTGTAACGCGAAACGGTTGGCGAGCACGTAGAAATACGGAGCAGAGATCGGATCTGTCTCGCAAAAGGCGAGTAAACAACTCACGCTGCGCGTCGATCCAGGCGGAAATAAGCCGCGCCGCCGTTTCGAGAAGATCTGGAAATTCGATGATCGTTTCCAGTAGCGTAATGTCATTGTGAAGCGCGAGTCTTCGCTCGCCGCTCTGCGCAATCGGCCTCAAACTGCGCGTGACCGCTTTCGCTGCCTTTTGCTGAAGGTGCAAAGTCGGCGTCAGCGCAAATGCGAGACGCGTCAACAGGTCTCGGTCCAGGTCGTCCCACGCTGATTCCGTCAGAAATTTCTGTGCTGCACGTGGAACGGTGCCTCGCAAGCGAGCGGTTGCGAAGCTGACCGCGGGAGCCAAAATTTGGTCCGGTGAAACTAGCCAGCGCTGTCGCCGCCCTTGGCGGACAGAACTGGAAGACGTTTTCTCCAAAAAGATTTTAAGTCCACGTGCGACTCGGCCGGCTTTGGCATCTGGCAGTTGCGCACCGGGCGACGCTGCTCTCTCACCTTTGGCAAGAATCTTCACTATCGCCGCGGAGCCGCTTCAGAGCGGGTGTCGATTTTTTGCGAAGGCCACGAACCTTCTGAGGCTATCAATTCGTCGCGGCTCACTTGATCCGCCAAAAACAACGGTCAAAGGCCTCCAGTTCGGATCAACATTCAAATAATGTCCAGGATCAGCGTTCATCACGCCCAATAAAACTTCCGCCACGATACGGCTGCCAAGAGGTCCGAGACATTCCCCGCCGCGGAATCTGCGAATCCCGCGAACCTCGGCTTCGCGCAGAAGATAGTACCAAAGCGGTGTTCTCTCGTTCATCCCGCGGGCCCGAAGAAATTCATTGCCGTCGCCGTCGAATCCGATCTGGGCACTGGTAAGCGGTTCCACATCTACAGCCCGACACGCCTCCTGCCCCGAGGGCATTCCGATGCGCGATCCGCGCAGAAGTGTCATTTCCGGTAATGGTGGCGGCCGAACTTCTGAAAAAATAGGCATCGCTGCCGCGGGCAGATTGAACATGTCTTCGGAGATTAGCGGGTCGATGTTCTCCGCGAAATTCGCGTTCCCGCCCCATGTGAGCGTGAAGCGATTCCAGTCCACAACTCTATCGGCCGGAAGCGGTTCACCCGGTTGGTTTGGTCTTGTTTTTCGAATCAAATCGGACAACCGGAGAACTCCAACCCAACAATTAATGTCATATTGGGGCTGCACCATGCTGTGGCCAAAACGAAAAGCCGCTTGGGTAAACTCAATCGGAAGCGCCGGAATATTTTCGCCCGGAAACGGTTTGAAAAATCGCGGGCCATCCTTTTCGATGTCCGCCAAAATCTCCGGCAGAATAAACCACTTCAGGAATTCGTTACGAATGATCCATTGGTAATGCCAGACAGCAAGCCGGCGCGCCGTCTCGAAAATGGTTTCAGTCGGAAAAGCTTCCTCAGTGGCACCGCCGCCTTTGATATAATCAACCATGCGATTGTGGAACTGCAGAAAGACAATGTGGAGCTGGGCCAAGATTAAATGCTGATCGTTCCGATGGTCCGCGAGTAACGTCCTTCCGTTCGGGCGATAAAAATCATCCGGGGTAGACGGAATTTGCTCGCGAGGCAGCGCCTCGGTGTGGCCCAAAAGGAAAGTCTCGCTGCCTCTTTCGGAGTGATCATAGAGATCCCGCGATTTTTGTGGGCCGTTGCCGTAAACGCTCTCCAGATTTAACCGCGGCGCGTGAAAGTTTCTTGTTTTCTCAGGAGCGGCGGACGCGTATTCGAGGCTGGTTTCGTCGCGAGTCAGATCGTGATCCAAAAACTGGCCGAGGTAAACGAAACCCGACGGCGCAAGATCGCCCCGGCGCGGCCGTCCGCGACGGTTTTGCGGAATATCCTTCATCCGCATCGAGAGCTCACGGAGATGCGTCTCGTCATGAGCGGCAAACGGTCCACCGAAAAGCCGCGAATAATGCGAGACCATAGGTTTCCCCTATCTTCTACGGCGTTGATTTGGAGAAGTTCGCGAAAAACAAAAAGCCCCGGACTTGGTCCGGGGCTTTTGTAAGCTTGAAACAGCTAGCTTATTTAGAAATGAAAAGTCAATCCTCCTCGGAAGATATGGAATTTCAGATCGGCATCGACGAAGGTATGCGACTCAAACGTTCGACCCCGGGTGCTCGTGACAAAAACATTGGTCGATGCAGTTTCGTCCCCAAGATCCATGTACAGATAAGTAAAGTTCAACATCCAATGCTGGCTTAGGCAAATATCGAAACCGCCTCCTACTGTCCAGCCTCCCCGGATGTCCGCGTTATCCTTTCTAAACAGCTCCGTGACTACACCTCCAAAGGGCGTGCTTTCGCTGAATAAGGTTGACTCACTAACGCCGGCCAACGCGACCGCACCGCCACCGGTGCCAAATATCATGAAGCGATCACCAAAAACATAACCGGCGCGAAGCCGGCCGGTGCTGTACCAATCCAGCTCGGTCTTTGAATCAATTGCCGTGTCATAGATAAACGGTGTGCCAGGAGGCAACACGAAGAAGGCGTCTGCCGAATCGTGCCGTTCCAGGTTGGTGGCGGAAAGATCCACTTCGAGACCGAAGACCCAATTTCCACGCTGCCAATTATAACCTCCATGGAATCCAGCTTCCCAACTCGACTCGTCATGCCTCCCGGTCCGGTCAAAGACAGTGTCCACAGTAAAGTTGTTCTCGGCCGGCGACACCGTTTGTTCGAAGGCAAAGGTTTCTTCATCGAGCTTTCCCCAAATCCCGCCTCCATGAATGCCGAAATACCAGCCTTCAAAGCACGAGGGTGGAGGAGGAGGCGCGGGGGCCATTTCCTTGGCGACCGGCTCAGGACCGGCAAAAGCTAAAGCAGAGCAGGCGCAAAAGAGCGCAACGGTTAAGGTAAATTTCTTCATAGCTTGCCCGTGTAGCAGTCTTGTGAAAATCGGTCAACGGAAAAAGAATTTTTCTCGTTAGGCCGTTATAAAAGCTAGAATGACGAGTTGATACTCAACCAACTCGAAATCGCACGTCGCGGATGACTTTCCCGCCAAAGCGCTGCTTCAATTTTCGCAAGATGTCGATCTTCGACACTTGCTCGAGTTCGTAGTGCAACGCCGGTTGCAGGACGCGCACGTAAAGAATGCCTTCGCGCAAGGCGACTGGTGATGAATGCGCAGCGATGAAGTCACCAACGATTTTGCTCCACGCTTCGAGCACTTCGGTTTCATGCAATCGCTCTTTTAGTCCAAGCCGTTGGATCAACTTCGGCAAGAGATCGGCGGGTTCGGCCCAGCGGTTCTGCAGGATACGTTTTTCGGGGAGGCCGCGCCACTCAGCAAGGACATGGGCGCGAAGTGACGGATTCATCTCTTTTTGTACCGGCGCTCTGCGAGCGTCGCATTATTTGCTGAGGGAGTTTATGCGACGGTCATAGGCCGCCGCTACCAAGAAAATTTCAATACCGTCGCCGCATGTTGCTCGGCAAGATATTCAGCTCAGTCCGGTACTTGGCGACGGTGCGCCGCGCAATCGGAATACCCCGCTTGCTCAAGATCTCAACAATCTCTTTGTCACTTAACGGTGCATTTCCTTCTTCACTTTTGACGAGATCGAGGATCGCCTCTTTCACGCTGGTGTTGCTCATCGATTCGCCAGTGGCCGTTTGGTAACCGGGAGTGAAAAAATATTTCATCTCGAACACGCCCTGCGGCGTGGACATGTATTTGCCGGAAATGGCGCGACTCACCGTCGTCTCATGCACGCCAACCGCGTCCGCGATCTGAACCATTGTCATCGGTTTCAAAAACGCCGATCCCTTGTCGAAGAACTCCCGCTGCCGTTTCACGATCTCGTGCGCGATGTTGGAAATTGTCTGCTGACGCTGGTGAATCGATTTGATCAAAAATTTTCCGCTCCGGATCTTGTCGCGAATGTAGTCCTTCACTTCGCTTCCGTTGCGGTCCTGCGCCATGATGTCTTT
>QHOI01000124.1 GCA_003218705.1 Verrucomicrobiota bacterium
CTGATCTTGAAACGTTATCTACGACACACTTCGATTCCAATTTCGATCAGTCCGCACAAACTTCGCCACAGTTTTGCCACCCACATGCTCGATCGCGGCGCGGACCTGCGGAGCGTGCAGGCGTTGCTCGGCCACGCCAGTCTTTCAACGACGCAAATATATACGCATGTCACAGTCGAACGCTTGAAGAAAGCCTACGCCGAGGCGCATCCACGCGCTTAACCGCGTGACTCTTACGGCTGCGTTTTTCGCGCCAGAAGATCGCGAAGCAGTGGCTCGGCATCCGGGTACGCGGGATCAAGTTGGAGAGCGATTCGCAACTCGGCGATCGCCGATTCCACTTCACCCTTGCGCACCAAACCGACGGCGAGGTTGTAATGCGCGCCGGGATTGTCCGGTTGAAGAGCCAACGCCGTTCGATAGTGCGCCAGCGCCGCCTCGGTCTCTCCTTTTTCGAGCAACAGATTGGCGAGATTGGTGTGGGCGTCTGGAAAATCAGGCTCGAGTTTGAGCGCACGGTTATAATATTCGATCGCTTGATCCATCTGACCGCGCTGAGCAAGGGCAGTCGCCAAACTGTAGTAGGCTTTGGAATGGTTCGGATTGGTGGCCAGGGCGGATTTCAAATGAGGAATCGCGGCAGCAACGTCCCCTTTTTGAACTAGAGCAGCTCCGAGATTGTATTGTCCAAATTGATAATTCGGTTCGATTTCCAGGGTCTTCTCAAAATGAGCGATCGCTTCATCGGTTGAGCCTTTCCGAAGTAACGCATTACCAAGATTATTGTGCGCAGTCGCGGAGTTTAGATTTTTAGATATTACATCGCGAAAGCAACTTTCGGTGTCACGATAATTGCGGCTCTGCGCCCAAGTCAGACTGGCGAGCAGTCCTAACACTGCCACAACGCCGATGGAGAAGAGCAGGCGATGCCGCGTCTGCATTCGCGCCCAAAACCAACCCGCCCCGCAGGCGATGAGGGTGATCACGGCGGTGTCGGCGAGATATTGAAAGTGATCTGCCCGGAATATTGCGAACTGATGGCCTGGCGGCGGGCAGGACATGAAATAAGAAAGATTGAAAAATCCGAGCACCGGAAAAAGCATTGCAGCAAAACAAAGCATCGCCGCAAGCGCGCCACGGGATTTTCGGCGCGCGATCCACAGTCCGACCAACAGTGCCAGAGCCGCGATTGGAAAAAGATATTGCCACCAGACACTCTCGCTGATCTGCCAGCGCGGATAGATGATGGTCAGATCCGTGGGCCAGAAGAGCTTTCCCAAGTAAAACCAAAACAATCGCCCCGCGATCAGCAATCTATCGACTAGAGAAAAATCAAACGTCTCGCCATGCTCGACACAAAATTTTTGCTCTACCCAGACCGTGACGATCCCGGCGACAATCGCGACGCCAAAAAACGGAACCAGCGGTTTAAAGTCGCGCTCCCACGCCAGCTTTCCGCGTTTCCACCAGAAAACGATCAACAGCACGATCGGTAAAGTTACGATGGCGGTCTTGGTCATCAGACCAGCAACGAAAAGGGCGAACGCCAGAAAGTAGGCCGTAAGTTGTCGATCTTTGTCGTATTTGAGGTAAGCCAACGTTGCCGCGGCGGCGAGCGCTCCGGAAAGGGTGTTCTTAACTTCGGATAACCACGCGACCGATTCGACGTGGACCGGGTGGAGCGCGAAAATCGCCGCCCCCAGCCACGCGACCGGGACGTTGAGCCGGCGTAAGATCTGGAACAAGAGAAGCGCTAAGGTTGCATGAAGAAGAATGGTGACGAGGTGGTAGGGCAGCGGCCAGCCGTCCCAAAGTTTGTACTCGACCCAAAAAATCGTGTGGAGAAGCGGATAGTACTGCGGCGCGGCCGCCGGATCGGTCCAGATTCGCGTCAAGCCGTGCGATGAGCGCAGCTCTGGCGTTGTGATGTGAATTTCGTCATCCCAGATCGGCCTTCCATTCCACGCCGGCTGATAAACCAGCAAGGTTGCGACGAGCAGAACCAGTGCGAACAACCAATTCCGGGACGACATCAATCAGACGACGGACCGGCAGCTCGCTTCGTTCTATTCAGCGATCGGCTCCGCCAGCGTCGCTTTTGTCGCCTCAGGTTCGAAAACGAGCTTCCCGTCTTTGGCGCTCACCCGAACCTTGGCTCCGGCTTTGACGTTGCCACGTAGAATTTCTTCCGCGAGCGGATCTTCCAGGTAACGCTCAACCGCGCGCCGCATTGGCCGCGCGCCGTAATTCGGATCGTAACCTTTCTCGATCACGAACTCGTGGGCCAGGTTGTCGAGAATAATCTCCACTTCCTTGGCTTTGAGGCGAATCTTCACCTTTTCCACTTCGAGATCGACAATCTTCAGGAGATGCGACTTCTCGAGTGAGTGGAAGACGATGATTTCGTCGAGACGATTGAGAAACTCCGGTTTAAAGACACGCTTGGTCTCGTCCAGAATCTTTTCGCGCATCGAATCGTAATCGTGTCCTTCGCGCGGAGCACCGAAGCCCATCGTTGTCTGTTTCTTGAGCAGCTCGGCGCCGACGTTCGAAGTCATAATGATAATCGTGTTCCGGAAATCGATCTTACGGCCTAACGAGTCGGTGATTTTACCCTCTTCCAGAATCTGGAGGAGCAGATGCATCACGTCCGGATGCGCTTTTTCAATTTCGTCAAAGAGCACGACCGAATACGGCCGGCGGCGCACCGCTTCGGAGAGCTGACCGCCTTCCTCGTAGCCGACGTAACCCGGAGGCGAACCGATCAAGCGCGACGCGGTGAATTTTTCCATGTACTCCGACATGTCGATCTGAATGAGCGCGTCACGATCGCCAAACATGAATTCGGCCAGTTTCTGGGCGAGGAACGTTTTACCCACGCCGGTGGGCCCGAGGAAAATGAACGAGCCGATTGGACGCCGCGGATCCTTCAGGTCGGCTCGGCTGCGGCGGAGTGCTTTTGAGATCGCGCTGACGGCTTCATCCTGACCAATGACTTTGCCTTTCAACTCCTCTTCCATTTTGAGGAGTTTTTCGGTCTCGGCCTGCTCCATTCGCTGGAGCGGGACGCCCGTCACTTTCGAAATGATGTGCATCATGTCGTCCGCCGTAACGAGCACTTCCTTTTCTTCGCGTTCCTGGCGCCATTTCTGCAAAATGGATTCGAGTTTTTCCTTGGTCTGCTTTTCCTTGTCGCGAAGGGCGGCTGCCTTTTCGAAATCCTGCGCTTTAATTGCGGCCTCTTTTTGCAATCGAATTTGTTCGATGTCCTTCTCCATCTCTTTCACGTCCGGTGGACGCGTCATAGAGTTGATCCGGGCGCGGGCGCCCGCTTCGTCCATGACATCGATCGCTTTGTCCGGCAGAAAACGTCCAGTGATATAACGCTCCGAAAATTTTACCGCAGTCTCAAGCGCTTCGTCGGTCAATTTGGCTTTGTGGTGCGCTTCGTACTTCGGGCGCAGTCCTTTCAAAATCTCAATCGCTTCTTCAACAGTCGGGGCATCGACCTTCACGGTTTGGAACCGGCGTTCGAGCGCCGCGTCCTTCTCGATGTACTTGCGATACTCGTTCATCGTCGTCGCACCGACGCACTGCAATTCTCCGCGACTCAGCGCGGGCTTGATAATGTTGGACGCGTCCATCGCGCCTTCGGCCGAACCGGCGCCGACAATCGTGTGCAACTCGTCGATGAAAAGAATCACATTCTTGGAGCGGCGGATCTCATCCATCACCGCTTTGATGCGCTCTTCGAACTGACCGCGGTATTTTGTACCCGCGACCATTAATGCCAGATCGAGCGTGACCACGCGCTTGTCGCGCAACAGTTCGGGGACGTTGCCGCTCGCAATCTCCTGCGCCAGACCTTCCGCGATCGCGGTTTTGCCGACGCCCGCCTCACCGATCAACACCGGATTATTTTTTGTGCGCCGGCAAAGCACTTGAATCACGCGCTCGATTTCATTGCGACGTCCGATGACGGGATCAAGCTCGCCCTTCTTGGCCAGCTCGGTCAGGTCGCGGCCGAACGCACGGAGCGCGGGAGTTTTAACATCTTTTTTCGAAGTCGGCTCGCCTTCTTCCGCTTCCGAGGGCGTGAAATTAGGATCGAGCTCTTTCAGGATTTCGTTGCGGGTACGTTCGATGTCGATCTCGAGACTCTTGAGCACGCGCGCGGCAACACCTTCGCCTTCGCGGAGCAGACCGAGCAGAATGTGTTCGGTGCCGACGTAGGAATGATTGAGCGTCTTGGCTTCCTTGCCCGCGAGAGCCAACACCTTTTTCACTCGCGGTGTGTAGGGAATGTTGCCCACGATTTTTGTTTCCGGACCGGAGCCAACCTGTTTCTCGACCTCCATCCTGACGGTCTCGAGATCGAGCCCCATTTTTTGGAGAACGTTGACCGCGACACCCTGGCCGAGCTTGATCAATCCAAGCAAAAGATGTTCGGTACCGACATAGTTGTGATTGAAGCGGTCAGCCTCTTTGCGAGCGAGCTGCAGGACCTGTTGGGCGCGGGGAGTAAAATTGTTCATTGTTCTGATGACGCCGGCCTCGAGCCGTTGCCGGAGTCCGTCGCCAGCTTACTGATATCAGGTTTGGGTAGCACTTTCAAACGCGCCCGGATAATTTGGGCGCGGAGATGGTCGCGCTCTTCGGCGTTCAGTTTTTGTTGCGACGTCTTTTGCAGGTGTGCCGGTTGGGTGTCGATGAACAATTCGTCGATCGGAAGCCGCTTCTCTTCCGGAAACGCGCCGAGATCGATCCCGAGTTTGATGATGGACAACAAATTGAGCGCTTCTTTCGAGCTCATGGCGTGCGCATAAGTCAAAACGCCGTAGGCGCGGCCGATCTGGTCCCAGAGTGTGTTCGATTTCTTTTGAATCAAGACCTGCCGCGCGTCGTGCTCCTTATCAATGATGGTCTCGATCACTTTGGTGAGCCGGGCGATAATTTCGTCTTCTTTTTCACCGAGCGTGGTCTGGTTTGAAATTTGAAAAAGATTCCCCATCGCTTCGGTCCCTTCACCATAAAGACCGCGGACGGCCAGGCCGATCTTGCTTACCGCTTGAACGACTTGATTGATCAGCTCGCTCAGGACCAGGCCGGGCAAATGCAGCATCGCGGACGCGCGCATACCGGTGCCGACATTCGTCGGGCAGGCGGTGAGATAACCAAGGCGCTGATCGTATGCGAACTCGAGCTCGTTCTCCAGCGCGGTGTCGATCTTATCCAGAAGTTTGAAAGCCTGTTTCAATTGCAAACCCGAGCGCATCGATTGCATCCGCAAATGATCTTCCTCGTTGATCATGATGCTGAGCGTTTGCCGGCGATTCATGACCACTGCGCTGCCTGCGCTTTTGGCGGCGTGCTCCCGGCTGATCAGATGCCGCTCGACCAGCACCTGTTTCTCCAAAGCGGAAAGGTCCTGCAGCAATTCTGAAAACGAATCCTGCATTTCGGGAAGTTTTTCCACGTGCGGCTTAATCAGCTCCAGAATCGCAGTCCGCTCCGCTTTCTTCGCCCAACCGGGAAAAGCGCGATCGCGCAGATTGCGCGCGAGCCGGACGCGACTGCTGACTACAATTTGATGATGCGGCCCCTCGCCGCGGAGCCATTCTCCGGCGTTCGACATGACATTCGAAAATTTCACGACCCTATCCCGCCAGTTCGCTTTCGAGTTGTTTGATTTGGTCGCGTAACGACGCGGCCGTCTCGTAATTCTCTTCCGCCACCGCTTTTTGGAGGCTTTCGCTCAGGTTTCGCATCTTGTCGCTCAATTCTCCAGCGCGATGCGCGCGTTCGGGGACTTTGCCGACATGTGCTGTTCCTTTGTGCATCGCCTTCAATAACGCGGTCAACGCTTCGGTAAAGGTCGCATAGCAGGTGCTGCAGCCGAGCCGGCCCGTCTTTTTGAAGTCGGCCTGGGTAAAACCGCAAACCGGGCAGCGCTGGGTCGGGCTCCCCTTTTCAATCTCCTCCGCCGCGCCGATGCCGAGAAGCAAATCGGCCAGGGCAAAACCAGTCGGGTCCTGGACGCCCTTTTCTTTCGAGCACGCGTCGCAGAGATTCACCTTCTGCATCTTCCCCTCAATGATTTGAGTCAGGAAGACGGTCGCGTCATTGCATTTACAAACGTCGCACAACATTTCTACACATTAGACCTGTTACACGCTAAAACATTCAAGCTGCCAGTTTGTCGAGCACCTTTCGCGCCGATGTCGATCTTACGAGTAAATCGGCGTTCCTGTCTCTCGCGTCATTTCCCGGAAGCGCGCAACCATTCGCGCAGTAATCGGGCCTGGTTTGCCGGTGCCAATCGGCCGGCCGTCCGCTTTGACCACCGGAATAATCTCCGCCGCCGTGCCGGTGAGAAAACATTCGTCCGCAATGAAAACGTCGTGCCGTGTAATGTCGGTTTCGCTCACCTTGATTCCGGTCTCGGCCGCGATTTCGAAGACGACCGAACGAGTAATTCCGCGAAGAGCGCCGGCGGTGATCGGCGGCGTGAAAATTTGGCCGCGCTTGACGATGAAGACGTTGTCGGCGGTGCATTCCGCCACATTGCCCTCGTCGTTTAACATCAGGGCTTCATCCGCCTTGGCCAGGTTCGCCTCGATCCGGGCCATCACGTTGTTCAAATAATTGAGCGATTTGACCGCCGGATTCAGCGCGCTCGGACTGGTCCGCCGCGTCGCACAGGTAACGACGCTCAACCCATTTCGATAAACCGTTTCCGGATAAAGCGCGATCTGCGCGGTGATAATGATGACGCTCGGGGTTTTGCACTGCTCCGGATTTAAACCAAGATTGCCAACGCCGCGCGTGACGATCAGTCGGATGTAACCTTCCCGCAGATCATTTTGCCGAATCGTCTCCAGCAGCGCTTCCGTCATTGCCCGCTGCGACATCGGTATTTCCAATAAAATGGAGCGGGCCGAATCCCAGAGCCGCTCGAGATGTTCTTCCAGACGGAAGACGCGACCGTTGTAAAAACGGATCCCTTCAAAAATTCCGTCGCCATAAAGCAAACCGTGATCGAACACGGAGACTTTGGCCTCGCCTTCAGCATAAAATTTTCCGTCGACATAAATCTGAGACGGCTTGGTCGCGCGCTTTGCTGCGGTGGACTTATCGACCGCCGGTTTCACCGCTTCACGTGATTTAGGTTCGTCGATCACCGTCCCGCCAGCATTAGTGGTTTTCATATTTACACGAAAAATCTCCGTCTTTCGTCGCGCAATTCAAGGAACAAAATGCGGACGCTCTATTCGAGCCGGCCGTCTTTGATGTGCAGCTCGCGATCGCCGCGGGTCGCAAGGCCGGTGTCGTGGGTAACAATCAGTAAACTTTTTTTGCGTTCGCGGGCGAGGTTCAACAAGAGCTCGACAATCGCCCCGCCGGTTTCGGAATCGAGATTACCGGTCGGCTCGTCCGCAAAAATAATATCCGGGTCGTTCGTCAAAGCGCGGGCAATTGCCACGCGCTGCTGCTCGCCTCCGGAAAGTTCGGCCGGCAAATGTTGCATTCGATCCGCCAAACCGACTGCGGCCAGACTTTCTTCGGCCGCGTTTTTTGTCGACGTCCGTCCGATCATTCCCGGGAGCGAAACATTTTCCAGGGCGGTCAGTTCCGGCAACAAAAAGTAGCCTTGGAACACGAAACCCATCTTTTTGTTGCGAAACCGCGCTCCCGCGGCGGCGGGACCGTTGTAAAGATTGCGCCCTTCAAATTCCACGGTGCCCGATTCCGGCCGCTCCAAACCGGCTAGCGTATAAAGCAACGTTGTTTTTCCCGCGCCCGAAGCGCCGCAAATAAAAATGATTTCGCCCGGCGCCACTTCGATCGAGATGCCGCGCAACACTTCAATCCGGCGCGAGCCCATTCGGAACGATTGAAACAAATCGCGGGCGATCAGTTGTGGCGGCACGAGCAGTTATGTGCAGCCAAGATCGACATCCTGCAACAATCTTCGCCAATGTCAGTAACACCTTGGCTTCAGCCAGGTGGTTGTCAACCGCATCGTTGCTAGAAGCCGTTTAAACGGCCTGGATCGATTTGATCATGGAACTGACACCGGCCTAAAGACGCGGTGTTAATCGTTCACCGTACAAAAGAAAATCGCCGCGGAAAATTCCGCGGCGATTTCGCAATCCAATTAAACTTCGGTTACGCCATGCCAAGCGTTTCCAAGGTCGGCTCGTCCACCGCACCCGTTGGTTCCAAACCCTGCGCGGATTGATACTCCGCCAGTGCCGCGCGGGTTTGCGGTCCAAGAACGCCGTCGACTTCGCCCTGATAGTAACCCTGCTCCTGAAGTGCGGACTGCACATTGGCTACCACCTGCCCGGGATCCTCTTCCGGATTCGAAGCGTAAATCGGTCCATCATAATAATAGACGGAGTCGGGAGCATAACCCCACGCTGGGTACCAGTAATAATTGTCCCAGAAATACCAGCCACCGAAAATAAACACGATGTGGTTGTGATGTGATCTCCACCACCACTGGTCATGCCACTGTGGATGATAATTCTGGAAAACGACATACTTTGAGCCCTTCCAGTTGTGAGCACCGGCGATCTTGTAGCTCTGATTGAAGTTCACAGTTTTGTACTTCGTATTCACCTGGTTGGTCTGGAGATTGAAGTGCTTCTTCTGGAACTTGGCGCCTCCCGTCACATTTGTTTGTGAAGAGAACTTGCCCTTGTTGAACTTTGTCGTGGCCGCGTTTCCGGAAGCGTTGCCGGACACATTTGTCTGAGTCCCGCCGGTCACTGGCCCCTGCCAATTCTTGGCATTTTTGCCCGTGCCTTTGTAATGCACCGTAGACTGTTGCTGGAAGTTC
Source organism: Verrucomicrobiota bacterium (assembly GCA_003218705.1). GTDB lineage: Bacteria > Verrucomicrobiota > Verrucomicrobiia > Chthoniobacterales > UBA10450 > AV40. Next base: position 8,846 of record QHOI01000124.1, read on the forward strand.
TGGCCATGAGGACCTCCACCTGGACCGGCTTTATATTTTTTGCCGGTCTGCGGAGTCACCGCCTGCTCTTGCGCCGGCGCATTACCGCCTCCCTTTTTCTTTCCCTGATTCTGATTTTGATCGTCCTGTTGAGCTGCGCCTGCAAACGACGCGAGCCCGAAACAGCACGTTAAAACTAAAAGGATTCTCATAATAAAGATCTGTTGCCTCCTGGGTTAATTAGACCATTTAACGTTGTTAATTATTCAACACCAGTTTGCCGAAGGTGTTGCTGTCGGATTGCCTCAAATAGGACGATCCCTACCGCCGTGGCAAGGTTTAAACTGCGCGTCTCCGCCATCGGAATCGTAATGCACCCGGACTCGTTCGCGGCCAGTAGACTCTCCGGCAGCCCTTTCGTTTCCCGCCCAAAAATTAGAAAATCGCGGGGCTGGAATTGAACGTCCCAGTAAGCTCGTTTTGTCTTGGTCGTCACGAAAAAACATCGGCAGTCCGATCGCTTCGCTTCGATGAGCGCCAGTTCCAACGACTCCCATACCTTCAGATCGACATCTTCCCAATAATCGAGACCTGCGCGCTTGAGTTGTCGGTCTTCGAGCGAAAAGCCGAGCGGCTTGACCAGGTGCAATCTCGATTTCGTGGCCAGACAAAGCCGGCCGACGTTGCCGGTATTCGGCGGAATCTCCGGCTCGACCAGAACGACGTTGAACATAAAACTTCAACCGCGGATTACGCGAATGTCTCGGATTCGGACTGAATCAGGAAACGAAAAAGAAATTTCTATCTCGAAACCAGGAAGCCATGAGGCTTCTAAATTCCTTTTCCTGGGTTCTTGGATTCCTGATTAAGTTATTTAATCTTGCTGGCGACGAATTTTTCCAGCTTCACCACGTCGGCGGCGAACTTGCGAATCCCCTCGCCGGTTTTTTCGTAGGCCATCGCGTTGTCGTTCAGCAGCCATCGGAATTTTTTCTCATCCATCTCCAGCTTGTCGATCTTCGCCGTCTTCGCGTTGTCCGGATCCAGTTTGCGCTCGAGCGGATCCTGCGCTTCCGCCAGCTCCTTCATCAGCTCGGGGCTAATCGTGAGCGCGTCGCAACCGGCCAGCTCCCGGATTTGTCCGACGTTACGGAAACTCGCGCCCATCACTTCGGTCTTGTGACCGAAATGTTTGTAATAGTTGTAAATTTCCTGGACCGATTGCACCCCCGGATCTTCCGGGCCGACGTAATCGCGCTTCTCGTGCGCTTTGTACCAATCGTAAATCCGTCCAACGAACGGCGAGATCAGTTGCACTTTTGCTTCGGCCGCCCGTATCGCCTGCGGGAGCGAAAACATCAGCGTCAGATTGCAACGGATCCCTTCCTTTTGCAGTTGCTCGGCCGCGTTTAATCCTTCCCAAGTCGACGCGATTTTAATGAGAACCCGCTCGCGTGGAATTTTGCGCTCCTCGTAAAGTTTGATCAATTGCCGCCCTTTGTTGATCGAACCCTCGAAATCGTACGACAATCGCGCATCGGTTTCGGTCGAAACGCGTCCCGGCACAATCTCGAGAATGTCGGTGCCAAACTGCACCAAGAGATGATCGCAAATGTCTTCGATCTGCGCCTGACCGCTCAATCCCGAATTCTTCCGATCTTTTAAAACTTCATCGAGCAAATGCCCATATTGCTGCTTTTGAGTGGCGGCATAAACCAGGCTCGGGTTCGTCGTCGCGTCTTCCGGCTTGAAATCTTTGATCGATTCAAAATCGGCCGTGTCGGCAACGACTTTGGTGAACTTCTTCAGTTGCTCGAGCTGGTTCAGCTTCGTCTTCTTCTCTTCCGCGACAGCAGTGCTCATAATTAGATCCTCCGTTTGGCCTGGATCCAAAACGTACGCCCCGAATGAACGATCGACAATCGAAAATCTGTTGCGATCAGATCTTGGCCCGCTCCCGCGCAATGCGCGCGACGGCAAGAGTGAGAGCCGCGACGAAGAAAAGCACGATAGCACCGACAGCTAGCCAGATCGCGGGCACAACCGGCGCCACCCAAACGATCGTTAACCAAGCCCAAAAGATGAGGAATGCGAATAGGGCCTCAGACAGAGCAAGCACAAAACAAAACCAGGCCATGTTGCGAAAATATCGGCGCCGCGGCTCGTTCGGCATCTGCTCGATGCGAGGTGAAATTATCAAATGAATTACTCGGATCGCCAAGTTACGAAACATGGGTCTAACGAGAATAAGATCAGCCACCGCTCGCCACGTCGAGTCTTTGACTGGCGGGAGCGCAAGTCTGCACAATTAACCGATAACTAATAACAATTAACTCGCGAATACGCGCGGCCAACGGTTGGCTCCAGCACTTAGTCAAACGCGTAGCCGGCATTAGTCTTTGGCCCATTCGACCTTTCCGGTGTCGAGATCATAAACGCCCGAAATGATGCGAACTTCCTTCGCGAATTCACCAAGACTGGCTTCGTTGCGAATCTTGGCTGCCATAAGACGAGCGTTCTCAGCAACCGTGAGGTCCGTCACATTCCCATCCTTCCCCTTGGCAGCCTTAACGGCGGGCTGGATGTCGCGAACCAATGATTGGACATGACCTGGCGCCGTGTCGCTGGCTAAGGCGGCCGTCACAGCTCCGCAGCGCGTGTGGCCGAGAACGACAATGAGTCGAACCCCGAGATGGTCGACCGCGTATTCGATGCTTCCCAAGGCGTGTTCGTCAACGAGATTGCCGGCGGTCCGGACCACAAAAAGGTCCCCGATGTTTTGGTCGAAGACGATTTCGGGAGCTGTGCGGGAGTCCGCGCAGCCGAGAACGATGGCAAAAGGATGTTGCGCTTGGGCGGTCTCCGCGCGTTTGGCCGCGGTCGGCTTGCCTTGGGAGACTTTGCTGCTGGAAAAACGGGCGTTCCCTTCTTTAAGTTTGGCGAGCGCGGCATCCGCGTCGACGGAGGGAGCTGGATGGTCTGCGCCAAAGACAAACGTCGTGAGACTTAACAGGCTGATGAGCGTGAGTTTGGGATTAATGTTCATTTTAGTTGGATGGTTATGACTGCCGAAGGAAATAAACGCGAGCAGCATCTAGCGAGAACGAGCTCAATCGCCGACGAAGACAGCGCAACCTTCTCCTCGCTCCATGCTCTTTGCTCCATGCTGTGACATAGTCACGTCCTATCGAGTCAGTTCGCAAATCCAATTTGTTTCCCACGTTTTTCCACCATCGGGCGAGAACGACTGTTCCATCCGCGCCGATTTCGGTGAGATATTCAACCACATGTAACGCACCAGGATCGCGCGTCCCTTATATTGTTCTTGATCGTAGAACTCGCCCCGAGTGCCGGTGAATTGTCCGACAACCGGTGGAAGATCGAGAGTGCCTTTGTCAACATCCACCAGGTAGATGCTCCATTGGTGCGAGTCCGGATTGTATAACCTGAGCGTTTGCGCTTTGATGTGCAGGTGCTTCTCGGGATTGTCGACTTCGAACTCCTCAAAGTTCGCATTGCTGTCGAGGATCTTCTTGTGATTCGAGATACCGTCATACTCGACCCAGGTGGTCGAACCAATAAGACGATCGGGCAGCCGGCGAACGTGAGCCTTCCAGTTACCGATTAGGAAGTCGAAATCGTGGGCTCCGTCGCGCGGCGGTGCGGCCGTCGCCGATATTCCTGAAGTTGGCGAAGGCTGCTGTTGTGACGCCGATACGCCAGGAGCTGGCGATTCCTGTGCGCTCAATGACAATAAACTCAGTTGCAGAGTAGCAAGCATGCAAATCGGGCGTGCAAAGTATACGCTGCCGAAACGGACATTAATGCGGGAGGAGCTCACGGCGCTTTATCAGATCCCGTCTTCACGCGTTCGTCTATTGCAATCCAGTTTACCTCCCACGTTTTGCCTCCATCATCCGAGAACGATTGTTCAAAACGGCACGAGTCAGGTTTGATATCCGAGATGATAAAGCGGACGAGGATGGCTCGGCCGTTCAGCGTTTCCTGATCAAAAAACTCGCCGCGACCATTTTTGAATTCGCCGATCGTCGGCTGGCTCATGACGCCACCGCTGCTGCTCGCAAAATTAAGACTCCACTGGTGAGACTGAGGATTGTAGAGCCGCAGATTTAGTCCTTCGATGTGGCCTGCCGGGCCATCGACCTCGAGTTCAACCAGATTGGCGCGCCCATTCCGAACCTTCCGAACGACGCTGGTCCCCTCATATTCGACCCAGGTATTGGAGCCACTTAAAGGGTGCTGGAGGCGCCAGAGGCGCGTTTTCCAAGTGCCAATCTCAAAGTCAAAATCATGTTGGCCGTCTCGCACCGCGACGGCCGGTTGCGGACTGTCTTTTGATACTCTTGGGTTCTGCGCAAGTCCGCCGAGGGGTTGCAAGATGACAACTAGACTGCATGCGAGGAGATAAGTCCGCATATTTAAGAGCGCATCCTTACTGCGCTTTAGTCCAGGATCAACTCAACTTCTCAACCTCTCGACCCACTCTGCGGCCCGCGTCCTGCTGATTAAATCGCTGAAATTATGCAGATCCTGGTTGTCGAAGATGAAAAAGCGGTCGCGCACATGATTGCAATGGTGCTGGGAGGTCCAGCGGCCAAGGTGGTTAAGGCGAGGAATGGCTGGGAGGCACTTATTAAGATCGGCGCTACGGCCCGGCCTTTTGACGTTGTGATCACTGACCACCGTATGCCGCGCATGGGCGGCCTCCAATTGGTGCGTCAGCTACGGACGCAAAACTTCGGCGGCAAGATCCTCGTTCTCTCGGCTCATCTCTCGGACGAGGATATTCGCGCTTACGAAGACCTGAGCGTGGACATGATGATGTCCAAACCGTTTGACTTTGACGAGCTGCAACAAGCAATGGCCGTTCTGAACAAGAAAGCCTCAGTGCTCGCCCAAGCGTAGAATTTGACGCAGTTATAGGCCTAACGCGACAAGCTCAGCCACCGCTCTCCGCGGCGAGTCTTCTCATAACCCGAAGCCCTTTGCCGTCTTTGTCTTTAGACAGCAGATAATATTCGGCGGCGGCGGTGGCTCGTCGCCGATCTTTGGCCGGCTACTTACCGGAGGGCTTGCCCTTCAATTCGACCACGACCACATCGAACGCCTTGTCGCCAGTGTTCTCCGGCAGATGAACCTTAGCAGTATCAAAGTTGACGTCACCGGCCTTCCCGTTGAAGTCCTGGCTCTTGCTATCCGGGAACGTGAACCTGCCCTTAGCGTCGGTCAAAAACACGGCCACGGTATTCGGATGCGAATGCATCACCGATTTTTCACCGGGACCGTAATGCGCTTTCAGCACCCGGACCTGATCGTTCTCGAAAGCCACCGTGTAATGTTTCGGATCGACCTTTGCCGCGTCCTGCGCCCGCAGAATCACCGCAGAGCCCGCCAACGCTACGACCGCTACAACTGACAGTATGACTCGCTTCATCACAATTCCTCCGTTTGGTTTACCACGTTTCACGTGGTTGGGTTTATTTGTTGTTACCGGGTGACGATTCACCCGAGACAGACAGAGAATATTGCTAAGGAACGCGCAAGACAAGCCGCGTGTCCGCGCGACTCGGCGCCATACTACTCCTTGTTCAGATAGTGTTTTTCCAAGAATTCG
>QHOI01000125.1 GCA_003218705.1 Verrucomicrobiota bacterium
CAGAAGAATTATTGCCATGTGCGTCGGCAAATCTTTCTCCGCGTTCGGCGGATAGAACGTTACGATTTTCTGACCCAGTCCTTCCGGAGTTAACGCCGGCATCATCCCATAGAATCCGCCCGGCGGATCGACCGGGATCACTTGCCGCACTGGCTGCGTCACTTTTCCGGACGAGAAGTCGATCAACGCCTTTTCCATGGCCGGAATCAGGTCAGCCATCCGCAAATGCTTTCGTACTTGGTCCTCGTCGAGAGAAAGCACGAGATCGGTTTAACCGCGGATTACGCGAATTTCCACAGATTTTGAATCTGTTGAGGTGCGCGGAATAAGATTAGCTTTACACGAGGTCAAAATTGGAGGAATCGGAGGATACAAATGGCAATGTTTTCAACTCGAAAGCCTGAATCGGCGGAACCGGTAAGCCCGGCAAGACCGGAGCCGCTGCCGTCCAATGGCGCATCTGCGTCGGCTCGGTCCGGCGGAATTCTATCGCGAGGAGTCTCGATCACTGGCTCGGTCAAATTCCATGACCAGCTCCTGATCGATGGCGAAGTGAAAGGCGATATCAAATCGACTGGAACGCTTACGATTGGCGAGCACGCATCCATTAAGGGCGAAGTCAGATCGAAATCGGTGACAGTGCAGGGGACGGTTGAGGGAAATATTTTCGCGACCGAACGCTGCGAGCTTCTGGCCGGTTGCACATTACACGGCGACGTCGAAGCCCCGCGACTGGTGGTTGATGAGAACGCGACGTTTCTCGGCAGCGCAAAAGTCGGGTCACCGAAGTAACCAATCCAGGTCGTTAAGTCGCGGCATCGTGGTATCTGACCGCTCTTTCTCGGCTTAATTTTCGTCCAACTCGTCAAGCAATCGCTTCTTCAAATTGCGCCGCGCCGCTTTCTTGATCGCGCGCCGTTCGGCCGCGACCGCTTGTTTTTCTGCGCGACGTTGATTGCGCGTGCGCTTGTCGATCTCACTCGGCAAATGCGAAATCTTCGGACGATTCGCACCTACTTTTCGCTCGTTAGGTTTCGCGTAAGGATCCATTGGAGAATCTTCCGTCTGAAAAGTAGAGATCGCTCGGGAAGGTGATAGTTTGCATTGGAGGCCGCTTCTGAAAATACCAAAGCAACTCATTGATTGCTTGAAGGAAAACAAAGTCGACTACGAGATTCTGCATCATCCAGAAGCCGTTACCGCGCAAAGGATCGCCCAAGCCGAACACGTGAAAGGCGGTCGGAGCGATGCCGCCGTTTGGCAATCTTTACGGTGTGCCGACGTATGTGGACAAGAGTTTGTCCCAGGAAGAGTACATCGTTTTCGAAGCGGGCACGCATACCGACGCCATTAGACTGAGCTATCGTGATTACCAGAAAATCGCGAAACCGCGAGTCGAAGACTTCGCCATCAAAATTCAGCCTATGAAGGGAGAGTGAGATTGCGCGTCGCCGTGAAGACTACGTCGACATGCTTGGCTCTCTGGCTGGTATGTGCGACTGCGATCGCGGCAGAAAAAGTCTGTCTTATCAAAATCGATGGCGCGATTGGGCCGGCGACGGCGAGTTACATTTCGCGAAGCCTGGATGAAGCGCGCGCGCAGAACGCACAATGTCTGATCATTCAACTCAACACGCCGGGCGGCTTGCTCGATTCGACGCAAACGATCGTGCAAAGCTTTTTGGGCTCTCCTGTGCCAGTGGTGGTTTATGTCGCTCCGACGGGCGCGACCGCGACCAGCGCTGGTTGCTTCATTACCGTTGCCGCAAGCGTTGCAGCGATGGCACCGGCCACGACCATTGGTGCGGCGCACCCGGTAACGCTCGGCGGCAATCCGACTGGCGGCGAACAGAAACCGGACGACACGATGAAGCAGAAGCTCGAGAATTTTTCCGTGAGCTACATCGAGACGATCGCGGCGCGGCGCCATCACAATGTCGAGTGGGCCAAATCCGCCGTAAAGGAAAGCGCGTCGATCAGCGCGGAGAAAGCGCTCGAGTTAAAAGTTATCGATTTGATCGCTGTCGATCTTACGGAGTTGCTAAAGCAATTGAATGGACGCGTCGTGGATGGCAAGACGCTCAAGACCGCAGGCGCAGAGGTCGCGGAGATTAAGATGTCGGCGTCCGAACGCGTCTTCCAAAGGCTCTGGCGGCCTGAAGTCATGTTCATTCTCATGCTCATTGCGATGTACGGAATCATCGGTGAAATGACCACGCCCGGCGCGATCCTCCCCGGCGTGGTAGGCGCGATTGCGCTGGTCCTTGCGCTCTATATGGCGGCGATCCTGCCGGTCAACGTGACCGGACTTGTGTTGATCGCGTTCGCAGTCATGCTTTTCATCTTCGATGTCTATGCACCAACGCACGGCGTGCTGACGGTGGGCGGGATCATTTCGTTTTTGATCGGCTCGCTCATGCTCTTCAACCGCGCTGACCCGCTCTTTCGTTTGTCGCTCAGCTACATCATTCCGGCGACGCTGGTGACGGCGGCATTCTTTGTTTTCGTCATCGGAAAAGGCTTGCGCGCGCAGCTTCTGCCGATCAAAGCAGGAGCGGAAACGTTAATTGGGAAAACCGTGACCGCATTGACTGCAATCGACTCGAACGGTGGCAGGACTTTCGTCGAAGGCGAGTATTGGAACGCGGTCAGCGACACACCGATCGAAAAAGACGAAGCAGTCGAGATCGCAGCGGTGCAAGGATTAACTTTAAAAGTAAAAACCAAAGGAGAATAAAGCGATGCCATTACTCGAAGGACTATTGAGGTTAGCTGGTTGGGCGGCGCCAATCATCATCCTAGCGGTGATCTTTTTGCCCCAGGCGATCCGCATCCTGCGCGAATACGAGCGAGGAGTGATCTTCCGTCTCGGAAAATTACTCGGCGCGAAAGGGCCGGGACTGATTCTTCTCATCCCGATCGTCGATCGGATGGTGCGAATGGATTTGCGCGTCGTCACCATCAGCGTCGAGAAGCAGGAGGTGATGACGCGCGACAACGTGCCGGTCACGGTCGATGCGGTCGTTTATTTTCGCGTGGTCGATCCGGAAGCCGCCGTCGTGAAAGTGGTGAACTTTCTCCAAGCCACCTCGCTGATGTCGCAGACGACGCTGCGCAGCGTACTTGGCCAAGCCCCCTTGGATGACCTGCTTTCGCAGCGCGAGTCGATCAACCTGAAGTTGCAGGAGATCATCGACCGGCAAACCGAACCGTGGGGCGTCAAAGTCACGGCGGTCGAGGTAAAGGACGTGGCGCTGCCCGACACGATGAAGCGCGCCATGGCCAAACAAGCCGAAGCCGAGCGTGAGCGCCGCGCCAAGGTTGTGAATGCCGAGGGCGAATTTCAGGCCGCGGAAAAAATGGTGCAGGCCGCCGCGATGATGAGCAAGGAACCGATTGCGCTCCAACTGCGCTTCCTCCAAACCATGCGCGAGATTTCCAGCGAGCACAACACCACGACGTTTCTTCCAGTGCCGATCGATCTGTTCACCCCTTTCATGAACAAGACCGGGCCACCCAAGCCGTAGGCTCTAGAGTTTTCTACTTTAGCCTTTCTATTTCCTACTTTCTCGCCGCTTTACGCTCGTTCGGCTTTGCGTACGGGTCCATGACGGCGAATATAGCGTCGCCGAATATGTCACTCGATCTCGATCGCATTCGCGCGGCGCATGAGCGGATTCGACCGTACGTCAAACGGACACCGGTGTTGACGAGTTCGCGCTTGGATGACGCGAGTGGCGCGTCGCTATTTTTCAAGTGCGAAAATCTTCAGAGGATCGGCGCATTCAAAGCGCGCGGCGCGACCAATGCTGTCTTCGCGCTCGATGACGCGACTGCGAAGCGTGGCGTGGCAACGCACTCGTCTGGAAATCATGGAACCGCACTGGCGCGTGCGGCAAAACTGAGAAAAATTCCGGCGCACATCGTGATGCCGAAAAACTCGACCAAAGTTAAAGTGCGCGCGGTCGAAAGTTACGGTGGCCACGTTGTTTTTTGCGAGCCGACGCAAAGCGCACGCGAAGCTGCGTGTGCGGACGTGATTGCGAAAACGGGTGCGACGTTAATTCACTCTTTTGAAAACGAAGATGTGATGGCGGGGCAAGGCACGGCCGCGATCGAATTGCTTGAGGAGGTAGATGTCGATCTTGTGATCTGTCCAATCGGCGGCGGCGGTCTGCTTTGCGGTACAGCGGTCGCAGCGAAGTCGATGCGGCCAACGATCAAGGTGATCGCGGCCGAGCCCGCAAATGCCGATGACGCAGCGCAATCGTTCCACGCCAAGAAAAGAATTGTCACCGAAAAGAAATTCACGATCGCTGACGGATTGCGGACAAACGTCGGCGAGCGGAATTTTCCGATCATTCAACGTTACGTGGATGACGTCGTGACCGTCAGCGAAGAAGCCATCGTCGCGGCGATGCGCACGATTTGGGAGACGATGAAGATCATCATCGAACCATCGGCCGCCGTTCCTTACGCGGCGATGGTTGAAGGTGAGATCGACATTTCCGGCAAACGCGTCGGCATTATTCTGACCGGCGGCAACGTCGATCTCGACGCGCTGCCGTGGATTGTCTGACCTCTGTTACTTGAGCGTGATCTCGCGCATTGTTTTGGTGCCGAGAATTTCGCGGACATCAAGACGTTTGACGGCCAATTCCTTCTGCTGCTCTTCAGAGCCCATCACTTTCGCGACGACCGGATCCATTTTGTTGCGCAAAGTATCGAACGCCGCCCAATTTGGATATTCCACCAGGATCAGAATGTTGAAATCGTGCGGATTGGACGCTTCACCATTCAGGATTTTGTAATCGAGAATGACCTTCTGCTTTTTCTCCTCGTCGTAGACCGGCTTCACCGTGCCGGTGATCTGCTTGATGTATTCATCGGCCAATCCGGTCTTGGTTTTGATCATGGTCAATGTCCAAACTGGCCCTTCGTTGTAAGGAGCGCTGCTGCCTCCAGTGCTTGCGGGCGTAGTCGCAGTCGTGGGCGAGCTCTGGGCCAAGCAAAAACCGGACAGAGCGCAAGTTAATGCGATAATAACAAGTAATTTTGTTCTCATGGCCGCGGAGCTTGAAGAATCCTCGACAGGATGAACAGGATTTAATTGAGTTTCAGGAGTTTAGGTTATCTAAGATTATGAACAAAAAGTTCTTTCCTGTTGTTGCTCTGATTCTGTCCGCTGGTGCGATCAACGCGGTCGTCGCGCAAACAAACAAGCCGATGATGAAAGCCATCGTGATTCATCAGTATGGCGGGCCGGAGGCTTTGAAGTACGAAGATGCGCCGCGACCGGAGCCGAAAGATAACCAGGTCCTGGTCAAAGTGATCGCTGCCGCGGTGAATCCGGTCGACGCGATGATTCGTTCCGGCAAGTATGCGAAAGTTTTCGGAACAACGTTGCCGCTCATTCCAGGATACGACATCGCGGGGATTGTCGAGAAAAGCGGCGCGAAGGTGACGCGATTCAAGCCGGGCGACGCGATTTACGCATATCCGATGTGGGGTGGCGGCTACGCGGAGTACGATCTGGTCGATGAAACCGAAACGGCGTTGAAGCCAAAGTCGATCAATTTTGTGGAGGCTGCGGCCGTTCCTTTGGCGGCGTTGACTGCCTGGCAGGCGCTGATTGATGCGGCAAAGCTGAGCCCCGGGCAAACCGTTTTGATTCATGGCGGTTCCGGCGGCGTGGGAAGTTTCGCGATTCAAATCGCAAAAACGCGCGGGGCGAAAGTGATCGCGACCGCATCGACCCCCAATCAGGAGTTTCTCAAACAGCTGGGCGCCGACGTGGCAGTCGATTACACGAAACAAAAATTCGAGGACGTGGCCAGGGATGTCGATGTTGTGCTGGACTCTGTGGGCAAAGACACGTTGGCGCGATCGTATGGCGTCGTGAAGAAAGGCGGATTCATCGCAACACTGGTGGCGCGATTGGATCAAGCTGAGCTCGATAAACATGGGATTCGCGGCGCATCGATTTCGGTCAAGCCGAACGGAGCGCAACTGGCGGAAATCGGAAAACTGATCGACGACAAAAAAATCAAGCCAATCGTGTCCGAAGTCTTGCCCCTCACGGACGCCGTCAAAGCCCAGGAACAGGCGGCGACCCATCACACCCGTGGCAAAATCGTGTTAAAGGTGGCGGAAGAACCGAAATAGCCAGAGAACAGAGATCAGCGTTCAGCAATTTTGAAGATCGAGATCGTATGAATTGGGAAGCGATCAACGCCGTTGCGCAACTGATCAGCTCGATCGGCGTGGTCGCATCGCTTTGGTATCTGGCGATTCAAGTCCATCGCAGCACACGGATCACTCGCCTTGCCGCGCAGGACGCCGCCTCAACCGCGTTGCGCGACGTGACCCGCCCGTTTGCCGAGAACGCGGAGAGCGGCCGGATCTGGCGAATCGGGCTGGAAAATCTGGAAGCGCTTTCACCTGACGACAAGGCGCGTTTTTTTCATTTCGCTTTCCAATTTCTGAAAGCGATGGAGACGATTCATTTCCACTACATCTATGGATTGATGGATGAATCGATTTGGCGTGGTTGGGGAAATCTCTACAAACATTATCTCGCTTCGCCCGGCATCCTGTTTTACTGGAATCTGCGCCACGATCTTTTTTCGGAACGCTTCCAGGATTTTGTCGCCGGGCTGGATCGACCCGCGCAACGGCTCACGGTCGCAAATTTGCTCGGTCAGGAAAAGGTCGACAAGTAAACGCGCTCTAGTGCGCGAAGCGTGGCAACGAAGCTTTGGCACCGGATTTCGATAGTTGTCTCCGCGATTTAAGAAAACCGGAGCCGCGAGTCGTACTCGATGGAATTGCAGCGACCCGAACGCTCACACAAGCATCAGCCGGATCTTTACCACGAAACAAGCGTTCCCAATCAGCTCTCGCTGCCTCGCACAAACGACGATATTGCAAATCCAGAGCGTGTCGCAGTTCCGCGACGATTTCCACCTTGGCCAGCTCCCTTTGAAACAGCGCCTGTTTCCCCTCTTCCCTGCTCATCGCCTTATTTTGAGCAGGAAGCAGACCGAAATCAGAAATCAGCCTCCGGCCCAGAGGACCTACGGCCCGGCGGGAGGTCAGAAGTCAGAGGTCGCCGAAGCAAGTGGTTGCTCGCGAAAGGCGTGTTTTACCCCTGAGAAATTGCCGACATGGGTAATTGCCCCAGCGCGATAGACGTAACCGCGCAGTTTTTGCGGGTCACGTTTGCTGACGAAAATACCTCCCTCCCGCCAAAGCGAACCGCCGCCAAAGTGTTCTGCGATCTTGCGCGGCGCGCGATGGTAGTAACCGATTTTATCAACTGCGTTTAGAGTATATACACGGGCTGGGAAATGGAGCGTTGCGGCATGCGGCTCCGAATAGATCTCGAGATAGCGCGGAGAGATCGGCCCCCCACTTGGAGTTACGAGCCGCGGATGGCTGCTGCCGGCACAAGAAGAAAGTAGAAAGGCTAAAGTAGAAAGTAGAAAAAGGGACGTCGATTTCATCGACATGTTTTCTACTTCCTACTTTCTAATTTCTACTGTCGCTTTCTTAATCGAGGAATCGTCGTCCAGCAGGAGCCATTCGATGACTGAAACAGGCAGGCTTCCGTTCTTGATCAGATCATCGTGAAACTGGCCGAGCCGGAAATTATCACCTTGTCGATCTTTGTAGCGGCCGAGCAGGTTCATGATCTGCCATTTCCCGATGATGTAGCTGATCTTCTGATGTGGATTTGACGCGGCGCCGGCGGCTTCGCCTTCGGCCGCTTCGCGATCAAGTCCGCCCGCGTCCATGAAATATTTCACGGCTTGCTCGAACGTCCATTTGCCGGTGTGCAAATTCACATCAACACCGATTCGTGCGCCGCGATAGCGCGATAGTCGCAAGATCTGTCCCTGCGCCGGCGAGTTGTTCGGATAAAGTCCGGTCCGCATCAACATTTCTTCGCCGTAAAGCGCCCAACCTTCCACGAAAACACCATCCTGATGCTGCCGGCGAATTTCATCGGTCAAATGATTGGCAATCGACAGTTGCAGGAAGTGCCCAGGAATGCCTTCATGTCCGAGGATCGGTCGCGGATCTTCGATCGCCGCGCGAATATAAAAATTCTTCGACTGCGGGTTGTAAGTCGGGATGAAATAGAAACCGGTCGAGTCTTTGTCGTAAACGCCCGGAGGATTCATAAAACCGCCAGGGCTGGTCGGCTTGAACGCTTCCGGCAACTGCCGGATTTGAAAAGGACCGAGATAATTTGGCAGGCTAATGAGATTATGTTCCTTCAAGAAATTAATCATCTCAGTCTCACGGCTTTCATAAGCCTTTAGGAACGACGCCTGATCGGGCGGAATGTTTGCAGCGCGCTTCGGATCGGGATCGGCCAGTTTCGGATCGGGCAGCAGCGCCTCGAGCGCGCGGTAACGGGCATTCTCGACCCGCCCAATCATCTCCACTTCACGCGCGTCTAACGGCAAAAGCAAAACGCGTTTGAGATAATAATTGTAACTTGCCTCGCCCATTGGAACGAACTCCACCATCTTCGGCATTCGTTTTTCGAGGTCGTCGGCATAACTGTGGGCAGCGGAGAGCGCGGCATCACGCGCCTTGATCAGTTCTTCATGCTCGTTCGGCGCAAGATCGACATCCAACGCCATCAGGCTGTCTTTCAACAGGGGATCGATCGATCGCGCGGAATCGATCGCGAGTTTGGCGTAAAGTTTTACCGGGTTCCGCAAATTGGTCAGGCCTTGCTTCAGCATCGGCGGCATCGCCTTCAATCGCGCCGTCGCCGAGAGCGCTCGCTTTCGGGGCGTGTCATATTCCTTTTTCAGGAGCGAAAAAATCGCGCTCACGCATTCGCCGATATAAGTCTGCGGGTTCGTCCGTTCGAATTTTAGAACGCGATTTTGGAAATCGACGTTTTCCAATTGGGAGCGAAATAGGATTGCATCGATTTGTTCGTCCTTTGGCCAGGTGTCGATCTTCATGGCGCGGACTTTGTCGAGCAACGCGCGCACGTGCTGCGCCCGTTCCGCTATTTTTGCGGGCGAAAAGTCCGCCAGCCGATCGTCCCAGGTGTGGAGGCCGGCGTTGCTGCTCGAGACGGGATCGTTCTCGTTCCGCCAGTTGTAGTAATCGTTCGCTAATTTGTGGAGCGCGGCCGCGCCCATCACGTGGTCCTGGTTTGCATTGGTGATGAGTGTTCTGTCGATGCCGGATGGCCGACCCGGCGTTGGCTGCGCCTGTACAGCCAGTGATGTAACGCCGATCGCAGCTGCAAAAAAGATTTTCGATTTCACGATCTCGATCTTAATGAATGTTGTTTAATGAGAAAGTGTAATCGAAAGCGATGAAAACTCTGGGCATGATCGGCGGTGTCGGGCCGGAGAGCACGATCGACTATTACAAGAACATCATCGCGCTTTATCGCGAACGTCAGCGCGACGGCAGCTATCCGCAGTTCGTTATTAATAGCATCGACCTGAAGAAAGGGCTCGATTTCATGTATGCGGGCAAGCTGGATTCGATGGCGGGTTTTCTACTTCGCGAAATCGAAAAACTGCCGCGTGCTGGAGTGGATTTCGGAATTATCGCCGCAAACACGCCGCACACTGTCTTCGACGACATTGCATCGAAGTCGCCCATTCCATTGATCAGTATCGTCGAAACGACCTGCGCCGCGGCGAAAGTGCGCAGTCTCAAAAAGCTCGCCCTCTTCGGCACGAAATTCACAATGCAATCAGATTTCTACCAGAAAGTGTTCAAGCGCGAAGGAATCGACCTGGTTGTGCCTGAATCAAAAGATCAGGACTACATTCACGAGAAATATTTTAGCGAACTCGTGCCCGGAAATTTTCTGCCTGAAACCCGCGCCGGTTTGCTAGCCATCGTGGACCGTATGAAAGCTAAGATCGACCTCGACGGAG
>QHOI01000210.1 GCA_003218705.1 Verrucomicrobiota bacterium
TCTCGCGCACACTCGAGGAGAAACTGGTCAGCCTTTATCGCGGCGGCCAGATCACCGGCGGGGTTTACATCGGTAAAGGCCAGGAAGCGGTCAGCGTCGCTTGCGGACTGTTTTTGCAAAAAGGCGACATCTTTGCGCCGCTGATTCGCGATCAGGCCGGGCGCTCTGCGTTTGGAGAGCCGATCGTCGATGTTGCCCGCACTTATCTTGGCTCGCGACAAGGACCCATGCGCGGGCGCGACGGCAACATTCATCGCGGAAAGCCGAGCGAAGGTCAGCTCGCGATGATCAGTCATCTCGGCGCGATGGTTTCTGTAACTGTGGGCACACTGATGGCGAAACGGTTTCATGGCGAAAAGAATTTCGTCGGCTTGTCCTGCATCGGCGAAGGCGGGATGCAGACCGGCTCATTTCACGAAGGCATGAACCTCGCGGCAGTCGAGCAAGTTCCGCTCGTGATCGTCGCCACGAACAATCATTACGCGTATTCCACGCCGAACGACCGCGAATTCGCCTGTGCCGATCTGGTTGATCGCGCGAAAGGTTACGGTTTTGAAGGCTACAGCATCGACGGGACAGATTTGAGCACTTGTCTCGATGTCATCGAAAGTGCGGTGAAACGCGCGCGGGCGGGTCGTCCGCCACAGCTGGTCGTCGCCTCCGTGTTGCGTCTCTCCGGTCACGGCGAACACGACGATGCAAGCTACGTCACCGATGAAATGAAGCGGCAACCGTTTGCCCAGGATTGCTTGAAGCTGGCGGAAAAGAAGATTGTCGACCTTGAAATGGCCGACGCCGCGACGCTGCAATCGTGGCGAGAGGACGCCGCCAAACAAGTGGACGAGGCAATCGCCACTGCGCAAAAGGAAGCCGCGCCTGACGCCGAGAAAGAAGATTGGTGCGCGATCTCGACTCGCGAATTGGTCGACCAACCCGAATGAGCATCACTTATCTCGAAGCGATTCGTGAAGCGCAGGCCAAGTTATTGCGCGACGACGAGCGCGTTTTCATTTACGGCCAGGACGTGGGCGGAACTTTCGGAGGCGCTTTCAAAGCGACCAAAGGTCTGGCCAAAGAATTTCCCAATCGCGTGTTGAACGCGCCGATCAGTGAGGACGCGATTGTTGGCACTGCGATCGGAGCGGCGATGCGAGGAATGCGCCCGATCGTTGAGATGCAGTTCGCGGATTTCTCCAGTACCGCGTTGAATCAAATCCTCAATCACGCCGGGACGCATTATTGGCGGACCAACATTCCGGTGCCGATCACGATTCGGCTTCCGTCCGGCGGCACGAAAGGCAGCGGCCCGTTTCACAGCCAATCGATGGAATCAGTTTACGCGCATTATCCGGGACTGATCGTGATGACGCCGGCAACGGTCGAAGACGCTTACACGATGTTGATCGATGCGGTGGCGATCGATGATCCGGTCGTTTACTGCGAGCACAAATATCTCTATTACCATCTCAAGGCCGACAAACTTCCCGACAAAGGTTTGCCGACCGGCCGGGCGCGAATCGCGCGCCAAGGCCGCGACCTGACGATTGTCACCTACAGCGCGATGGTGCAGGAATCGCTCGCGGTCGCGGAGGAATTGGCGCGCGAAAATTTCGAAATCGAAGTTGTCGATCTTCGCACGGTCAAACCGCTCGATACCGACACTGTGCTGGCTTCGGTCGCGCGCACCGGGCGGTTGCTGTGCGTGGGCGAATCATTTCCCTGGGGCGGCGCGACCGCGGAAGTGATCGCGCGCGTGACCAGCGAAGGATTTCATTTGCTCGACGCCGCGCCAGTGCGGATTAACGCGAAAGACACGCCGATTCCGTATCACCCCAATCTTTGGAGCGCGCATCGTCCGGGCGCGAAAATGATCGCAGCGAAAGCGAGAGCACTCCTCAAAGAATAATTTTATGCCGCAAGTTCCAATCATCATGCCCCAGCTCGGCGAATCGATCGCCGAAGCCACCATCGTCGATATCAAAGTGAAACCCGGCGATGAAGTCGCGGTCGATCAGGAGATCATCGACGTCGAGACGCACAAAGCGGTCATGGGCGTGACCACACCGTGCAAAGGCAAGATCGACAAGATCACGGCGCAATTAAAGGAAACGTACCCGATCGGTTCGGTGCTCGGTTACGTTGAAGCGAGCGAAGCGGACGCCGCCCGATTCAGCAAGCAAACGCCGCCGCAGGCGCAGACTGAAGTGACCGAAGAGATTCCGGCGCGGGCGGATCAGGAAATCAAACCAGCGCGCCAGGAAAAAATCGCGGCGCGCGATGGCGACGGCGCGCGACCCGGTGGTTTACCGGTTCCGGCAACGTTGAAAGGCGCAAGTTTTGTTTCGCCGCGCGTCCGCGCACGGATGACTGAATTACAATTAACTCCCGCCGACCTCGCCGGAATCACCGGAACTGGCGCGGGCAATCGCGTCACGATCAAGGATCTCGAAAATTTTCTGCAGAAGATCGACAACCAAAGCGCGAAGGAAGCATCGACCATTCGCACTGGCGTTGCGGACGCAATGCGGCGCAGCTGGACGCGGCCGCTCTCGACGGTTGGTTCGTCGGTGAATCTCGATCCCGTTTTGCAAGATCGACAACTCCGAGCCGGAGTGGCGGAAGGCGATCTGAAGCCTGGCCCCGGACTTTACGCGACGCGCGCGCTTGCTCTTGCCCTCGCGGAAAATCCAAACGCAGCCGCAAAGCTGATTGGGAACCGGGTCGTCCAATCTAATTCAATAGACGTTGGCGTCGCCGTCGAAGCCGAGGACGGAATTATGGTTCCGGTGATTCGCAACGCCGACAAGACTTCACTTAGTGATTTGACCGCGAAATATCAAGAACTTGTCGATCTTGCGCGGAAACGACGGATTTCGCCCGATATGCAGGCTGGCGGCATCGCCACCGTTTCAAATTTCGGAACGTTCGGGGTCGAATGGGGCACGCCGATTCCCCTGCCCGATCAAACTTTGCTCCTCGGTCTCGGCGCCGGGAAAAAGGTTCCGTCGTGGGACGAAACGAAAAAAGAATTTGTCCCCAAGATCGAAGCACAGATCACGCTCAGCTTCGATCACCGCAGTATCGACGGCGGCGGCGCGGCCCGTTTGCTCAAGCGCGTGGTCGAGCTGTTGGAAGAGCCGAAGAAATTGTAGGGGAAGCCGTTGGCTTCCCATGGGACGACAATGTCGTCCCCTACAGAAGAAAGCCGAACGCTTGCGACGGTCATAGACCACCGCTACAATTTGAGAGATGCACGAGAACACGGAATTCAGTTTGAGCCGGGACGTTGAAGCGATTGAGATCCCGAGCGGACGCAAATTAAACCTGGAAAAAGGAATGCAGGGCGTGATCACCCAGACGCTCGGCGGTAGTTACACCATCGCGACGCCGTATGGCCTGTCGCGTATCGCAGAAAAAGATTTGGATGCGCTCGGTCTGGAGAAACCAAAGCTCGAACCCAAAGAAAAGACGGCCGGCAAGATGAACGGCGCGGTTTCAGAAAATGATGTTTGGAACCAGCTTAAGCAATGCTTCGACCCGGAAATTCCGGTGAACATTGTCGATCTTGGACTGGTTTACGATTGCCGCCTGATCGAAAAGGATGACGGCGGGACGCGGGTGGAAGTGAAAATGACGCTGACAGCGCCCGGTTGCGGGATGGGACCGGCGATTGCGCACGACGCGCAGAGCAAGATCTTGTCGATCGACGGCGTGGACGAAGCAGACGTACAACTGG
>QHOI01000126.1 GCA_003218705.1 Verrucomicrobiota bacterium
CAACACCGCCCCGCTTCGCGCCGGAGTAGTTAGCCTGAACACTGGCAACATTGCGGTTATTACCGCTATTCTGATGGGGGCGACCACAAATGAGACCGCAGCGACGTACGCCAGCCGCACAAACGCGTATCAGACTGCGCAGAATATTGTCACCGAAGTCAATCGGCAGAACGCTATTGGAAGAGCCGATATCACGCGGCTAGTTGGCGCAGCTGGTACGGCGCTCGGAAGCAGTGCCGAAGCAAAACAAACTGTTGCGCGCGCTCTGGCCGAGTTGTCGCAAACAAGGACGTGGAATCTCATGATTGACGTAATTGCGCAATCCGGCCGATACCCAGCGA
>QHOI01000127.1 GCA_003218705.1 Verrucomicrobiota bacterium
CTTAGTTATCCAGGCTGACCCAACTCAACTGTTCACCTGCTCAACCTTCTTCAGCTGCTCGATCTTCTTGAGCTGCTGAATAGCGTCGCGAAGTTCTGCGGCGCGCTCGTAGAGTTCTTTCGCAACCGCCGTTTCCATTTCGCTTTCCATGATCTCGAGCTTGGAGCGGGGACGTTTGGCGCTAATTTCGTTGAGCCATTCCTCGAGGAAACGGATCTCCGAACTTTTCGCGGCCAGCTCGGGGAAATTCGATTTCTGAAAGAATTCGGCGATCAAGTCGCGCCCACGCCGAATCTCAGCGATCGCATCCGGAAATTTTCCCTGCC
>QHOI01000128.1 GCA_003218705.1 Verrucomicrobiota bacterium
ATAGGTCAGAAGCGATTCGCAACCATGCGGGCGCATGCCATCGGGCCGGCCGGTCAGCTCCATTTGCAGAACGCCGAGATCGATCCGGAGCTGCAATTTTTGGCGGCCGTCCAATCCGAGGACCTTGCGCACTTTGATCGCGCGGTTCTCGTGCGGCCAATCTTTAAGAATGGTATTTAAGTCCAAGCTCATCCTTAACCAATGATCGAACATTTACTCTTCAATTGTCAATCGTAGCGCGCGGATGCCTGGGACGCCCTAAAACAGTCGCCACGGCGACTTCGTCCGTTGGCGAAGAGGACGGAAGACGGAGGTTCGAGGTCGGAAGGCTGAGGTTTGATGTTTGAGGGTTGATGTTTGATGTTCCGCGCGTGGAAGACGCGATCGAGTCGTTCATCCGCTATCTGGCGGTGGAGCGCGGGCTGTCCGATAATTACCAGCTCTCGACCCAGCGATCGCTGAACGATTTCGCGAGCTGGTTCGCAGAAAAAAACAGAGGTCCGAGGTCAGCCTCTGGCCCAGAGTGGCCGACGGCCCGGCGGGCGGTCAGAGGTCAGCGTGAGAAGACGGGGTGGCGCGCGGTCACACTCCCGATGATCAGCGAATATCTGGCGGAGAAAAAGAAGTCGGGGCTTTCGGCGGCATCGATCAAGCTGATCGTGGTCGCGCTCAAGATTTTCTTTCGGTTTCTCGCCGGCAAAAGCGAGATCGAGCGCGATCCGACCGAAGCGCTCAGTTTACCGCGAATCGAGCGTTATTTGCCGGAAACGTTGAACGAAATCCAGGTCGAACAGCTGCTGAACGGCATCGACACGAAGGTGCCACTCGGCTTGCGCGACCGGGCAATGATCGAATTGCTCTATGCCAGCGGCCTCCGCATTTCCGAACTGGCCGGTGCGCGATTGGAAAATTTTTATCCGGAGGAGGGAACGATTCGTGTGCTCGGGAAAGGAAACAAAACACGGATCGTTCCGGTCGGGCGCAAAGCATGCGAAGCGCTCGCCTGTTATTTGTCCACCGAGCGGCCGAAGCTAATCAAGCGCCGGAGCGGCAGCGAGATTTTTTTGTCCGAACGCGGGACGAAATTAACGACCGCGCGGATCTGGCAGATCGTTAAGGAAAAAGCCCGGCACGCTGGGTTGGAAAAGAATATTTATCCGCATTTGCTCCGGCACAGCTTCGCGACGCATTTGCTGAGCAACGGCGCCGACCTGCGCATCATTCAAGAAATGCTCGGCCACGCCGACATTTCGACGACGCAGGTTTATACCCACGTCGATCAGCAGCGCTTGAAAGCAGTGCATCGACAATTTCATCCCCGGGCATAATCGAAACCGAAGTTGATCGTTGAGGGTTAATGGTTGATTGAAGGCGGCTCATGAAGCGTCTCCTTTTAATGGTATTGATCGCCGCGCTGGCTGCGGTCGGGATTTTGTACGGATTACGCCGCGCCGACCGCACGCCGCATGCTGCCGTGACCGCGCTGCTGCCGCGCGGGACGATCGCGCTCGCCCATTTTCCGGATTTCCATCGAACGCGTGACGAATGGCACCAGTCCGATCTTTACAAGCTCTACCAGGAACCGGCGGTCCAGGATTTCCTGAACAAACCGCTCTCGAGAGTTCCGCAGAGCGACACGGTCTCAGAGACGGTGAGTGACATCGAGCAGCTCGATCTCAAGGACGCCTTCATCGCTATCACTTCGATCGACAATGCCGAGCCGCATTTCGCGGGTGGTTTTCGCTTTCACGGCAGCCAATCCGAGGCGGAAAAGATCGTCGGCAGATGGCGGTCGCAGATTGTGCGGGATGCTTCAGCGCATGAGAGCCAGGATTATGAGCAACATAAGATCGACATCGTGGGCGCAGCGCCAAATCAGATCGCGACGGTTTACGACGGACAATGGTTATTCGCATCGAACGACCTGGCCGAACTTAAAGCGGTGCTCGATCGTGCCGACGGTCGCGCTGCCACCACGGCGGGTTCGTCCGGTGGCGGAAAATTAACGCTCGAGGGCGATGACACATTTCACGCGGCAATGAAACATATGCCGGCAAGTTACGCGCTGTTGTTCTATCTCCAGCCGAAGGCGTTATCGGGAAAGCTAGCGTCGCTGAGCAACGCCATCGGGACTTCTGCGGAGCAGAGTGCGATGCTTGAACAGATTCGGAGCATTTGCGCTGCTCCGCGATTCGACAAAGGGAAAATCCGTAACGTTTTGTTTGTCGGAATGCCCAAAGCGCAGTCCGACCAAAAACTGACGCGCTCATCGCTCGCGCTCGGCAGCACTGACACAGTTTTGTATCTCGCGACATTGCTCAATCCCGGCAGACTTGCTGGAATCGACCAAGGCGGTTTGCCGCTCGGAAGCTGGCTCCAGAAAGTGTTCGACGTCGCGACAGGCGCCGGCGTGAGCGTAGACGATTGGAAAGCCGCGTTCGATCTGGAATTGGGATCGTTGGCCGATTGGCCGCAGAGCGCACGATGGCCGTCGATCATTACCTGCTTACGTGTGAAAGATCCGGTCCGCGCAAGCAAAATCGCGAATGCGCTGACCCATGCGATCGATGAGGATGCGCCTTGGACAAAAACGGAAAAGAACGGCGTCCTTTATTTTTACATGCAATCGCCGGCCGCACTCTTCGCGATCACACCGACAATTGCGTTGTCGAACCAACTCCTGATTGTCGGACTCGATTCAGCATCGGTGGAATCGGCGATCAGTCGGAGCACGAAAGCGTCCGGAGCGCTGGCAGATTCGTCCGCTTACAAATTGGCCGTGCGGGCGGTGCCGGCCCCGACGAACGCATTCATTTACGTGGATACAGCATTACTTTACTCGCGGCTGGACGCGGGCCTGCGGCCGATGCTGTTAATGAGCGCGGCCTTTATGCCGGCGATCTCCGATTATGTCGATGTGGGCAAGCTGCCGCCGCCAGAAATCGTGGCCAAACACCTCACTCCGCTCGTTTCTTCCCAACGATATGACGGCGACGGCTATGTGACTGAATCGACCGGGCCGGTAACGCTGGACATAGGACTTGCCCTGCCCGCTGTCGCCTGGGCGATAAGCCAAAAACAGGGGCACCGATAGACTGATAGGTGCCGGCAAGTGCGCCATTTCGGCGCTAAATTACCTAGCATAGTCTAAGTTAGCGACCAGTGTCAGATTGTGCTGTTAGTTTGGACAAAACATGTTACTGTTTTCGCCCTATGGCTATTCTCAAGAAAAACGCATTTTCTCGTCGAGTTCCTGATTTGGTCACTGAGGAACTCGTGGCGGTGCTCTCTCGTCGTACCTCTTACGAGTTCAAGGAACTCTTTGATATTGTGCACGAGAATCTTCGCGCGCGAAACGCCGCGAGCGGAGGCGAGGAAATGCTTCGGTTGCGTGCTTACGAAAAACTCCAGAACCTGGTTGCGCGCGGCGCAGTGAAGAAGAATGGCAAGAAATACAAGGGTCTCCCTTCATCGCTCGCGAAAGCAATCGCGCCCCAAAACGGACATATTCCAAGCCCGCGTTTGGCCGGCGTAAAATAATCCCAATTCGGCCGTAGTTGGAGGCCGCGAATGATTCAAGAATATCTGCCGGTTCTCCTGCAGATCATTGTTGCGATCGGTTTTGCTGCGTCGGCGCTCTTGATCAGCGTGCTGCTCGGAAAAAGCGGGCGACGCACCCCGGCGAAAGACACCGCCTATGAGTGCGGGATGATTCCGCAAGGAGAGGCACAACCGCGCTTTAGCGTGAAGTTCTATCTCGTGGCGATGCTCTTCATCCTGTTCGACCTCGAGATCGTGTTCATGTATCCATGGGCGGTCGTTTACAAGGAAGCGATCGCGCACAGCAGCGTGATTTTCTGGAGCATGCTCAGTTTCATCACGATTTTGATGGTGGGCTACGTTTACGCGCTGAAAAAAGGCGCGCTCGATTTCCGAAAGTAAGACGATCGACCCGAAGATCGACATCGTGACTTCGCCACGGCTTTTGCCCGTCGCGCTGGTCCTGAGCGCATTAATTTGGATT
Source organism: Verrucomicrobiota bacterium (assembly GCA_003218705.1). Classification (GTDB taxonomy): domain Bacteria; phylum Verrucomicrobiota; class Verrucomicrobiia; order Chthoniobacterales; family UBA10450; genus AV40. Next base: position 4,025 of record QHOI01000128.1, read on the forward strand.
ATCGCCACGGCAGGCGGTCGCCAAATTTTCGTCAAAGAAGTTCTTGGCGACGCTTTCGATTCTCAGGCGGAGCATTTTTTGCGCGGCAATGTTGACGTTGATGGCGACGCGATCCGCTGGGAAGCGATGGTCGTCAATGGAAAGGCCCGCATGTACTTCGGACCATTTCCGGCTTTGCTGCGAATGCCATTAAACCTGATCTATCCGGCAGGACGCGGAGCATGGTCGCGCATTTCTGGTTTCCTGGCAGGCGAAATCGCGCTGTTTGCCTTGACTGGTCTGATCTCAAGTGCGTTGAGCACCTCTTCGCTTTCCGCGCGGGCACGGAGCTGGCTTGGGGGCGCGTGCATCTGCGGATTTGTTTTTGGCACGCCCTTGCTTTTGCTGCTCGGAAACCTCTCGATCTATAACGAAGCGATTATCTGGGCGTTCGGCTGGTCGATGGCGGCGCTTTTCTTCGGCTGGCGTTGTCGGAACGCGGAGGGGCGCGCACTGGTCGTTTCGCTCGTCGCGTTTTCGCTTTGCGCGTCGGCCGCACTTCTTTCGCGAGTAACCTTCGGGGCGCCGCTGCTGTTGATAGCGCTGCTTCTGGCACTTCGTCTTCCACATGCGAACCGATTGCGCCTGGTTGCCGCCCTTTTTCTTCCACTCGGCGCCGGTCTCGCTTTCTATCTCTTACTGAGTTACGCGCGATTCGGCAGTTTCGCTGGAATAAGTTTCGATCACTACATCAATCCGGTTCACCGCGAGTTCGCGCACAATTACGGGATATTTAGTTGGCAACGCATTCCGTATAGCGTGGCCGATTATTTCGGTTTGCGTTTCCCGTCGCTGCAATGGCAAGCGCCGTTTCTAAAGGCAGACCGACACTTTTTCGCACACCCCCAGCTTTATTCCCTTCCGTTCAGCGAAACGTATCTACCCGTTCCATGGGCCGCGAGCTGGCTTCTGGCAGGAGCGATCCTTGGAGCGATATGCTTGTTTCGAAGAAATTGCGCAGATTTATTCGAACGCGGAACCGCAGCCGCTTTCGCGCTACAGTGCCTGGGCATCTTATCGTACTACGCGCTCTCCCAGCGCTATTCGGTCGATCTTTATCCCTTTTTGATTTTCTGCCTGCTTGTCTTCCTGCGCCGTGGCGGAGTTTTTTTGGCCCGCACTTATCGCGTCATGATCGGCCTGGTGCTCGTTTCGATTACGGTTAACTCGCTGGCTACTGTCTCGTGGCTGGTTGATTCCGACCAGAACGTGCGACCCGAGACGCGCGCGATCTGGAATCGCTTTCTGGGGCGCTCTTCGCCGGCCGCAACAAGCGAATTTAAATAGCCTCGACGTCGCCTTAGAAGACCCACCAACCGCGGACGAACAGACTGCTGAAGAGCGCCAGGAAGAGAAGCGACCACATAGTGATTACTGTGCTCCAAAATCGCTTTTCGCTTATGAAAGCAAGCAAGAAAAAAATCGGAAACATCGTCAATGCGTATCGCGGCATGCTTTCGATAAAGGTCACGCAGACCAAAAGCAGCCAGTTGCCTGTTATCCAGGTGGCGTAAACCGGGCGGAGTTTGAACCAGCTCGCGATGGAGCAGATAAGGCCCAGGCCGGTAAAGATGAGTTCCTGAGTCCCGACAATTTCAGCCTGATTTGGCGTGCGCCGAAGATTGCGGAACGCATCTGTGATTCCGATCCACGGCCAAGAGGATGACATGTGAAAGAGTTCCTTCCGCATTTTTAGAAATGCGAGTGGATCGCCTGAGATCCGCCAGTTCAGAAACAAATAAACTGCAAACCCGGCCGGCACGAGCGCGATCCAGAGCCACTGCCATCGCCAGCGTTTGCCGATGAACCATTGGTGTCCAGCTTCGACCGCCAATGTCGGCAGCAGAACGATCCCATTCGCGCGTGTCATCCAGGAAAACGCGCCGAGCGCGCCGGCCAACCACCACCGTTCCTTGCGTGCGGCGAAGACTGAGCCAAGCACTAAAGCGAGAAAGAGACTCTCGCTGTAGCCGACGTGGAGATAGAATGCTGTCGGAAAAATCAGAAAAAAGAAAACGCTGCGGCGAGCGATTTCACCAGACCACTCGAAGGCGGCTATTCGCCGCAAAATGACAACCGCAAACAAAAGCGCGGCACCCGAAACAAGGAATGATGCGCCCAGAAAATCTCCGCAAAGGTAATTAACGAAGCGCACCGACCACGGATAAAGCGGATAAAACCACGCTTTGAACTTATCCGCGGCGCTGTATCCGAGCTCCGCAAGTCGAAGGAAATGGACGGCGTCCCATTGGTGCCAAATTTCGAGCCATGGCCAGCCGAATGGAACTTTCTCATCTTCCAGCGCTTGATAGCTGGCCACCCCAAAAACCAGCAGCAAAAGTTTTGTCGCCAAGGCCCAGCCCACGACAAGCCAATCATCGTCCGGTAATAAGTGCGTGATCCGTGCACACGTCCGGTTCGTTGTCGATCTCGC